>JBOGJK010000473.1:0-7709 GCA_050745345.1 Thermoanaerobaculia bacterium | reverse complement strand
GTTCTTCAACTCCTCGAGCAGGCGGGTCTTTCCGATCCCCGGTTCGCCCGCCACGACCGCGAACTGGCATTCGCCGCCGGCCGCCGCGTTTAACCGCCTCTGAAGCTCGGCAAACTCCTTCTCTCGTCCGACGAAGGCGGATGCCGCGGGGCGAGAAATCACGCGGCTCCCGCTCAGGACGACCGACATGCGAAACTCGTCGGAGGCGAGGCTCGACTTGTGGCGGCGGAGGGCCTCGGCGAGTTGCCCCGCCTTCTGGAAACGCTTCGCGGGATCTTTCTCCAGGCATCGCAGGACGATGTCCTGCAACTCCTCCCGGATCTCCGCCCCGAGGGCGCGCGGCGGCTGCGGGATCTCGTGCACGATGCGGTAGAGGATCGACTGCACTTCTCCCGTGAAGGGGGGCTCGCCCACGAGGCACTCGTAGAGGACCACCCCGAGCGAGTAGATGTCGGAGCGCCCGTCGAAGGCTCGCGAGGCGACCTGTTCGGGGGAAAGATAGGCGACCGTGCCGATGAGCGTGCCCGTCTTGGTGAGCCGGGACTCGGTCGTGGCGTGGGCCAGGCCGAAGTCCATGACGCGGACGCGGGCCCCCGAGCCCTCCTCGCGCGAAACCATGATGTTGGCCGGCTTGATGTCCCGGTGGACGACGCCGCGCGAGTGGCTGTACTCGAGCGCGTCGGCAACTTGGATCCCGGTGTCCACGACCTCCCCCAGGCGCAGCGACTGGTCCCGGATCAGCCGCAGCAGGGTCGTCCCGCCGACCAAGGGCATCACGAAGAAGAGCGAGCCTTCGTGCCGTCCGAGATCGTGGATCGGCACGATGGCGGGGTGGTCCATCTGCGCGACGACCTGGGCTTCCCGCTGGAAACGCTCCTCGAGCTCGGCCGTGAGGTCCGTCGAAGAGATGAGCTTGACGGCGACCTCGCGGTTCAAGATCGGGTCGCGGGCCCGGTAGACCACCCCCATGCCGCCGCGGCCGAGCTCGCCGGCGATCTCGTAGCGGTTGGCGAGCTTCGTGTTGATCACTCCGCTCTCTCTACCTGCGGATCCAGAGGTCCCCGTACGGGATGACCGCGTTCGACTGGCCGAGAGAGGTCAGCCCTTCGACCTCCGGCCGCGCGAAGCAGTAGACCTGATCGTGGAAGAGCGGCAGGAGCAACGCCTCCCGGGCGATCCCCTCCTCGACCTGACGGTAGAGGGAGTGGCGCACGCGCGGGTCGATCTCCATGCGTCCCTGCTCGGTGAGCCGGTCGGTCTCCGGTGAGCTCAGATAGTGGCGGAAGGCGCCGGAGCCGGAGTGGAGGAAGCCGTGCATGAAGGTGTCCGCGTCGGGATAGTCCGCGGTCCAGCGCCCCACGTCGATGTCCGTCTCGGCGGTCTCGGAGAGCTTCAGATACTCGGCCATCGTCTTGTTGACGGGGCGAATGACGAAACCGATCTCGCGGAAGGCCTCCGTGAGCTCGCGGAAGAACGTCGAAAACTCGCCGAAGAAGATGGGATGAACTGCGGCCGAAAGCTCGGCGGCCTCTCGCGACACGGTGGCGCCGGAGGAAGAAGGCCCGGACTTCTCCGCGCCCGACGGCGAACCGGCCGCCGAGTAGCCGAGGAGGCCCGGCGGGATCAGACCGTGGGCCGGTATCGCGAGCCGCCCGAGCGTGCGGCGCACGATCGAGGAGACATCGATCGCCCTGACCAGGCTCCGGCGCAGCTCCACGTCCCGAAGAATGCCGCGGTGCCGATTGAACACCACGAAGTACGTCGTCAGGCGCGGGCTCTCGCGATATCCCGAGGCGAATCGGGGATCGTGCCGGAAGGCCTCGGCATCGGCCGGCAGGAGGTCGCGCGCGAGCGACAACCGGCCGGCGAGAAATTCCGTGCGGATCTCCTCGGGCGACGGGCCGAATCGAATGTCCAGGCCCTCGCTCTTCGGGTAGCCCTCTCGCCAGTAGTGGGGATTGCGCTCGAGCTCCAGGCGCCGTCCGGGCTCGAAGCTGACGACCCGGAAGGGGCCCGTGCCGACGGCGCCTTCAGGTACGTTCGAGCCCACGACGCCGGTTCCTTCGGGAACGATCGCGGTGGCCGCGTAGGAGATCATCGCGGGGAAGAAGGGAATGGGCTTCTCCAGATCGACGAAGAACTCGGTCGGCGAAACGATGTGAAAGCCAGCGAGATCGGTGACCTGGCCCTCGAGGACACGGGACGCCCCGAGGATGACCGAGACGACCCACCGGCTCTCGCTCTGGCGGTTCGAGAGGAGCCGCTCCCAGGAGTGGCGCACGTCTCGGGCGGTCAAGCGGCGGCCGTCGTGGAACCGCACGCCGGGTTTCAGCCGGAACCGGAACCGGGCCCCGCCGTTCTCCATCAGAACCTCGGAGGCGAGCCAGGGCACGATCCGCGTTCCTTCGACGGCCCACGTCAGCGTCTCGAACACACAGGGCAG
This sequence comes from Thermoanaerobaculia bacterium, assembly GCA_050745345.1. Classification (GTDB taxonomy): domain Bacteria; phylum Acidobacteriota; class Thermoanaerobaculia; order UBA5066; family Gp7-AA6; genus DATBFU01. Next base: position 5,266 of record JBOGJK010000473.1, on the reverse strand, counting down.
GACTTCGGCCTGCTCGACGGTGACCGTGAGGGAAGGGTCGAGGCTCCGCACGACGCCCAGGATCGGCACCTGGAGGATTCCTCCCGCGCTCGGTCGCTTGAGATCCGCGCGCGCGGCCGCTTCCGCGGCCTTACCAAGCCCCGGGTAGTTGACGTAAGGCGCGGTGCTGTGTAGCTGCAGGCCGCGCACGCTCGGGCTCGCGATCCGGTAGTCCACGTCGTGGAACAGCGGCACCAGGACTGCGGCATCGAGCAGGGCATGCTCGAACTTTCGGTACAGGCTCTCGCGGGCGTCCGGCCGGGCCTCCGCGCGCGCCTCCTCCAGGATCCGGTCCGTCTCGGGCGAGGAGAAGTAACTGCGGAGCCGGCCGCTGGCGGAGTGGAAGAGATTGAGCGTGAAATTGTCCGGATCGTCATAGTCGGCGATCCAGCGCCCCATCAAGAGGTCGATCTCGGCGTTCTCGTGCCAGGCTTCGAGGAACTCGGGCATGGTCTTCGTCGCGACGACGACTTCGACGCCCAGCTCGGACCACAGCCGGAAGAGGGCCTGCGTCAGGGCGGCATACTGGTTCTGCAGGATCGGATGCACCGCGGCCCGCAGCCGCACGACCGCGGGGAGTCCCGCGGATCGAATCATCTCGATCGCCTTGTCCCTCGGAAGATGAGGCTGGCGGCGTCCCGGGTCGTGTCCGAGGATCCCCGGAGGAATCACCCCCGTGGCGGGCAGCGCGAAGCGCCCGAGGGCGCCCCAGACGAAATCCTGTGTCCGCGCGGCGCCGGCGAGGGCCTTTCGGAGGGACGGGCTTGAGACGCCGGGGCTCGCGGTGTGAAAAACGGCGAAGTACGTGTTCTTCTTGGGCGTCTCGACGAGCCCCGCCCGGAATTTGGGCTCGCGGAGGACGGCTTCCAGATCCTGGGGAAGAAGATCCCGTGCGAGGTCGAGCTCTCCGGAGTGAAGACCCTCCACGATCGCGGAGGGCGAGAGCGAAGCACGGAAATCGATTCGGTCGAGCCGCGCCGCCGGGACCTTCCAGTGCCGGGGATTGCGCTCGAGGATTGCCCGATCGGGCGTGTGGCTCACCACCTGGAAGGGTCCGGTGCCGATCGCCTTCGCCGGTTCCCCGTCCGCGGCGACAGCGGTCCGTCCGTCGGTCAAGAGAGACGGAAAGATCGGAACGGAGTGAAGCAGGCGGATGAGAATCTCTCCTTCCGATGACGCCTGGACCCCTGCCACGTCTTCCGCGTTTCCCTCGAGGTACTCCCGGACTCCCTCGATCGCGGTGAAGGCAGCCGGCATCACATCCCGCGAGAGCCGGATCGACCGTTCGAGAGACGCCTTGGCGACCGCAGGGGTCAGCGGAGTGCCGTCCGAGAAGAGGACGCCCGGGCGCAGGTGCAGCCGGACGGCCCGGCCCCCGTCCTCGAGAGCCCATCTCTCGCAGAGCGATGGCGAGAGGTTCCCCTCGGCGTCGGTCGTGACCAGCGTCTCGAAGACGTTGGCCAGAACCTCGTGCTCCTCGGTCGTTTCGTAGACGCTCGGCTCGGTCGCGGCGATCGGGTTCGGCATGGCCACCACCAGCGTTCCGCCCCTCGGGATCTCCTCCTCTGCGACCTTCTGTTTCAGCGAGACCTTCTCGATCTCCTCCTGGTACGCCGTGGCCATCGCGTACTCTCCGCGGAGATTCGCGATCGTCGCGGCGAGCGAGAGGAGCTTGGTGAGGTGCTCGGACTGTCCGGTGGCGCGCGCGGCTTCGAGACCGCGTTCGACCCATCGGCGGGCCTCGTCGATGCGGCGCGCCTGCCAGGCAGTCTCAGCGGCGAAGAGGATCGCGCCGACGGCCCGATCGGGCTGCTTCTCCGCTCCGAACACCCTGGCGGCGCCTTCCGCCTCCCGGAGCGCCGCGTCGACGTTGCCCGCCATGCGGTGGCCGTGCGCGAGAATCCACCGGACCTCTCCCTCCAGGGACCGCTCGCCCCTCCACTCTTCGTCCTCGAGGAACTCGAGCACGATCCTGGAGACCCGGATCGCGTCTTCCGAACTGAAGGCGTCGAGCGACTTCTGAGCGAGCCTCACGCCGTACTCCACCGTCTTCTCGGGCACGTCCGCCTGCGAGAAGTGGTGGACCAGGTCGGGGTAGATGCGATCGAGGCGGCCGGTGAATCGGGTCTCCAAGAGCTCGGCGTACTTGCGGTGGAGAGAGCGGCGCTTGCGGCGCGAGAGGGCTCCATAGAGGACGTCTCGGACGATCCCGCTCGAGAAGGTCAGGCGATCGCCGCGACACTCCCGCTCCTCTTCGAGGATCCCCTCTCGCAGCAGCCGGTCGATGTCGTCGTCGAGATCCTTCGCCCCCTCCGCGAGGGTCTCGAGGTCCCGGGCGTCGAAGGTCTTGCCCAGCACGGAGGCGATCGAAAGGAACTCGCGGAGCTCCTCCGGGAGCCGCTCGATCCGCTTCTCGACCGTCTGCTGGATCGTCGCCGGCAGGGCGTCCGCCGAGATCCCGGCCTCTTTCGAGAAGCTCCAGGCTCCCGTGTCGTCCTTCGCGATCCCGCCGGACTCCACCAGCGATCGGACCAGCTCCTTCGTGAAGAACGGATTCCCTTCCGTCGCGTCCCGGAGCCTCTGGGCCAGGTCGTCGGACACTTTCGGCGCTCCGACGAGCGATTCGACGAGGGCCCGGTGATCGGAAGGGGAGAACGGCGGAAGGGTCACCGAGACGAAGCGCGGGTCATCCGCGAAGGAATCGAGCATCCGGATGAGCGGGTGCCGCTTGTCGGTCTCGGTCTGCCGGTAGCTGCCGAGAATCAAGGCCGGCGTCGGCCCGAGCCGGCGAACGATGTACTGGAGCGCCTCGATCGAGTTCTCGGCGCCGTGGAGGTTCTCGAGGATCAGGACGAGGGGCTTGCCTCCCGCGATCCGGGTCAGCGTTCGCGCGAGGAGCTCGAAGATCTGGATCCGGTCCTCCGGTTTTTTCTCCTCGCCCGCGGCCGCGATCCGCGAGTCGCCGCTCACGGCCGCGCGGAGCTCCGCGATCTCCGAGAGCTGCGGGAAGAGCGCGATCAGGTCGGCCGCGAGGTCGGAGAAATCGGGGCGCTCGCCCGAGGAGGTCGCCGCGTCGCGGGAACGGTAGTAGTCCTGAATGAGCTCGCAGAAGCCCTGGTAGGAGAAGGCGCGGTCCTGCTCGATGAAGCGTCCGTAGAGGACGCGGATCTTGCGCGCCGAAGCCAGATTCTTGAGCTCCTCGAGGAGGCGTGTCTTTCCGATCCCCGGCTCGCCCGCCACGACCGCGAACTGGCATTCACCGGCGATCGCCGCGTTTAACCGGCGCTGCAGCTCGGCAAACTCCTTCTCCCGCCCGATGAACGCCGAAGCCGCCGGCCTCTGGATCATCCGGCTAGGGGAAAGCACAACCGACATCCTGAACTCGTCGGAGGCGAGGCTCGACTTGTGGCGGCGGAGGGCCTCGGCGAGCTGCCCCGCCTTCTGCGGGCGCCGGGAAGGGTCCTTTTCGAGACAGCGCAGGACGATGTCCTGCAGCTCCTCCCGGATCTCCGCCCCGAGGGCGCGCGGCGGCTGCGGAATCTCGTGGACGATCCGATAGAGGATCGACTGCACTTCCCCCGTGAAGGGGGGCTCGCCCACGAGGCACTCGTAGAGGACGACCCCGAGCGAGTAGATGTCCGAGCGCCCGTCGAAGGCTCGCGAGGCGACCTGTTCGGGGGAAAGATAGGCGACCGTGCCGACCAGGGTCCCGGTCTTGGTCAGGCGCGACTCGGAGGTCGCGTGGGCCAGGCCGAAGTCCATCACGCGAACGCGGACTCCGGAGCCCTCTTCTCGCGTGACCATGATGTTGGCGGGTTTGATGTCCCGGTGCACGACGCCGCGCGAGTGGCTGTACTCGAGCGCGTCGGCGACCTGGATCCCGATGTCCACGACTTCGCCCAGCCGAAGCGACGCGTCTCGAAGCAGGCGAAGCAGGTTCGTGCCGCCGACGACCGGCATCACGAAGAAGAGCGAGCCTTCGTGCCGCCCGAGATCGTAGATCGGAACGATGGCGGGATGATCCATCTGCGCGACGATCTGGGCTTCCCGCTGGAAGCGCTCCTCGATCTCAGTCGAGAGGTCGGAAAAGGAGATCAGCTTCACGGCGACCTCGCGGGAGAGCAGCGGGTCGCGGGCGCGGTAGACCACCCCCATGCCGCCGCGGCCGAGCTCCCCGACGATCTCGTAGCGGTTGGAAAGTTTCGTCTCGATCAACAGGCTTCTCCGGCGCGCGCAATATATGACAGGCGGTGCGCGGCGCGTTAGGATCTCCGGGTGGCTGCTGGTTTCTGGGCGCGCCTGCGCCGCTACTACATCGCCGGGATCGTCGTCCTCGCTCCTACCGCCGTCACCCTCTGGGTCGTCTGGACGCTCTTCAGCTTCTTCGACGGCATCCTGGGAGAGCGGCTCCGCGCCCGCGGCATCTCCGTTCTGGGCCTGGGCTTCGTTCTGTTGAACGTCCTGCTCCTGCTGCTCGGATGGCTCACGGCGGGCCTGCTCGGGCGGCGGGCGGTCGCGATCTGGGACCGTCTCATGCACCGCGTCCCTCTCATCAACAAGGTCTACGCGACGCTGCGGCAGATCGCCGAGCTGCTGCTCGGCCCTTCGCGCATGGGGCCCTTCGGGCGGGTCGCGATCGTCGAGTTCCCCTCGCCGGGTTCCTGGGGGCTGGGCTTCGTGACCTCGACGGTCTCCGGCGAAGCGGGGCAGATGACGGGCAGGAAGCTCTGCAGCGTCTTCATTCCGAAAGCGGTGAACCCGATGACGGGGTACCTTCTCCTGGTGCCCGAGGAGCGCGTGAGCTATCTGGAGATGACGCCGGAGCAGGCGATGCAGATGATCGTCTCGGCGGGGGCATTGGTACCGGGGCCGGGCACGTTCTCTGAAGCGGAGCCGGGTAAGCGGCACTGAGTGCCGTCAGGAGCCGTCCGGCTCCGACCTTCGGAACCAGATCACGGTGCGCGGCACTAAGGGGCGCAGGGACCGGGTCGTCCCGTTTCCCCTGATCGTCCGGGAGGCGCTGCCTCCTGCCTCTCACGCGTCAAGCGGCTTCACGAGCAGGATCTCGCCCAAGGCTTCGGCCGCGTCCTCCTGCCGGACGCCTTGGGCCGGAAGTAACCGGCGGCCAACGCCCAATGGGGCTGGCAGTACGTCTTTCCCGCCGACCACCGCAGCCGAGACCCACGAACACAAGGCGAGCGCCGCCATCACTTGCACGACCGTGGTC
>JBOGJK010000472.1:0-8943 GCA_050745345.1 Thermoanaerobaculia bacterium | reverse complement strand
CTTCCAGCAGTTGCGGCCCGCTCTTTTTTCTCACGCCTTGCCGATCGGGAAGACGCTCGCCTGTCCGTGGTCGAGTCCCGGAACCGCCCGCTTCGGGGCCGCCGGCGTCACAAGACAGAGATTGTGCACGGCGGAATCCGCCGCGGGCGCACAATGAAGGCGTGCGCTCGCCGGGACAGGCTCTGGCGGAGTGGTTCGTCCGGCAGCTCACGCGGCCGCGCAGTGAGTACCGGCGCGTGGTCTTCAATGACCCGGCGAGGCTGAAGAGCCGGATCCGCCCCGGCGACGTCGTCCTCGTGGACGGGGACCAGCGCGTCTCGCAGGCGGTCAAGTACCTGACGATGTCGCCGTGGTCCCACAGCGCGCTCTACATCGGCAGCGCCCTGCTGCGCGACCCGGACCGGCGTCCCGAGGTGCGCAAGCGCTTCGGGCGGGAGGCTCGCTACCTCATCGTCGAGGCGCTCATGGATCGCGGTGTGATCGTCTCGCCGCTGACCAAGTACATCGACTTCAACATCCGAGTGTGCCGGCCCGTCGGGCTGACACGGGAGCAGATCGAGAAGGTGATCGGCTTTGTCCTGGCGCGTGTGGGCTTCACCTACGACCGTCGCAACATCTTCGACCTCTTCCGCTACCTGCTCCCGTTTCACCTGATCCCGATGCGGCTGCGCGAGGAGGCGCTGCACTTCGGCAGCGGCAAGGAGACGGAGACGATCTGTTCCTCTCTGCTGGCCGAGGCGTTCGGGCAGGTCGGCTTCTCGATCCTGCCGATGCACATCCGGCGCAACGCCGCCGTGCGGGGTCGGGCGTGGCGCTGGCTCTTCGGGCGCCCCACGCGGCGGGTCTACAGCGGGTTTCTTCGGACCCGGCACCCGAGCCTCTGCGTCCCGCAGGACTTCGACCTTTCGCCGCACTTCGACGTCGTGAAGTTCAACGCGCGGGAGCCGATCCGCTTCGAGCACGTCCGCGCCGATTGACGGGGAACGCGGCCTTCTGCCGAGATAGACTCCGGCCCGGACGCTGCGGCCATGCTGGAACGGCGAAGGGCCCTGGACGTGCCTCCGGACATCCGGCGGGTGCGCGACCGGATCGCCTTCCGGCGCCAGTCCGACGATCCGGGCGCCGTGCTGCCGCGTTTCAACCGCTGGTGGGACGCGCTCTGCCGGCAGCACGGCCTCGATCCCGGCGACGGCGTGTGCAACGAGTTCGGATACCACGTCGCCCGGCTCGTCCAGAACGGCCTGATGGCGGGCGACCGGGTGTTCGTCGGGGCCTCGGTCTCGCGCCGGGAGCTCGCGGCGCGCATCCAGGACGACGGCCCGGGCTTCGCCGACGCCCTGGAGGAGCGCAAGCTCTCGCCGGGAGAAGGCTACCGCCTCGACGGCGCGATCGCGTTCGCCGACGAGATTCGGATCGAGTCGCGGGGGCGCGTCTACTTCAACACGCCGCTCGGCCTGCGGGCCGAGCCCCGGGAGACGCGGGCGGGGACGCGGATCTTTCTGCGCAAGTCCTGCCCACCCTCTCGGAGCGGCCACTAGGTCCGGGCCCCCGGAGCGCCGCGATTCCGTTGACCGAGACGGCCCGCTTCATCTACGCGCCCCGAGGCCCCTTTTCGCTCGAGGCCACGGCGGAGCGATTCACGCGGTGGCCGGAGGCCGTGGACCGGTTCGACGGGGAGACCTACCGGCGCCTCCTGCCGGTCGGGCGCTCGGGCGTCCTTCTGGAGGTTCGGCAGGGGGGCACACCATCGCGCGCGCGGCTTCACGTCAGGCTCGAGGGAACCGGCGCGGGAGGCGTCGCGGCGCGCGAGGCGGCCCGCCGGGTCGTCAGGGTCGGCCTCGGCGCCGGTTTCGACGCGCGCCCGTTCTACCGGGCGTTCCGCGGCGACCCGCTGCTGGCAGACCCCCTGCGCCACTCGCGCGGGCTGAGGATCGCGGGAACGGCCTCGCTCTGGGAGGCGGCGGTCACGGCGGTCCTGTCCCAGCAGGTCAACCTGGTCTTCGCCTACGACTTGCGGCGGAAGCTCGCTCTCGCCTTCGGACGGCGCGCTCGGTTCGGCGGGATCGTATACGTCGCCTTCCCGTCGCCCGAGCGGCTGGCGCGCGAGTCGGAGCGGTCGCTCCGGAAGTTTCGCCTGTCCGGCGCCAAGGCGGGCACGCTCGCGCGCCTCGCGCGGGCGTTCGCCGCGGGAGAGCTGTCCGAGCGGGAGCTCGCCCGGCTGCCCGACGAGGAGGCGATCGAGAGGCTCATGGCGATCAAGGGAGTCGGGCGCTGGACGGCGGAGATCGCTCTGCTGCGCGGGCTCGGGCGGGCAGACGTCTTCCCGGGCGGCGACCTCGGTGTCGTCAAGTACCTGGCGATGGAGCTGCTCGGCCAACGCGCCCGGGTGACGGAAGCGCGCATGCGCCGGTTCGCCGACCGCTGGCGCCCCTACCGCGGCCTGGCCCTCGTCTACGCCTACGCCGAGATGGCCCGCCGGCGGGGTCGGGTCTCTCGAGTCGCGAGTTCGCCGAAGATCACGAGTTGAGAGATCTGACCCCCAGGTGGGCGCGGAAGAAGGCGATCGCCATGGCGAGGATCTCGCGGGTGCGGGAGTCGTCGTCGCGGTGGTCGAAGCCATGGGTCCCGGAGGGGTGGTTGACGAGCGTGACGGGAGCGTTGCGCTCGAGCGCGGCCGAGACGAACTGGTCGATCGAAGCGTTGACGCCCGGGATCTCGTCCCGGCCGGCGCGCGCGATGAAGAGGGGCGGCATGCCGGACGGGTTCGCGACGAGCTGCCGCAGCGGCGAGAACTTCTGCGCCGTTTCCGCGGTGATTCCCGCTTCCGCCAGGTTGACGTGCTCGGTGTCGAGGAAGGAGTAGAACGCCGCGAGGCACACGACACCGGGCAGGCGCCCCCGCAGCAGCGGCGCAAGCATCGGCCCGCCTCCCGAGAAGGTCGCGACCGCGACGCGTTCGCCGTCGAGGCCGAGCCGGGCGCCGTCGCGGCGGAGCATCTCGAGAAGGGCCCTGACGTCCGCCGCGCCTTCCTCGTACTGCCGGCGCGGATATCGCAGGCGGTGGTTGAAGGGGATCGCCGCGAGCCCCGAGGCCGCGAGCAGCCGCCCGAGCGAGGTGTAGATGCCCCAGGCCTTTGTGTTCTCGGCGCCCCCCGCCACGAGCAGGACGGCCGGGGGTCTGCCGGCCTGTCCTTCCTCCGGAGGCAGGTAGACGTCGGCCGCGAGCTCCATGCCGCCAACCCTCTCGTAGACGACATCGCGCCGCATCCGGACGCGGTCCATCCCGGGCAGCGTCATTACGACTGTCGCCGTCGCGGGATCGGGCCGGGCGGGGAGGCTTGTCGGCTGCCCGAGGCCGGCCGGCGGTACGAGCAGCAGGAGGAGAGCAAAAGCCTTCCGCATCTCAAGATCTCCTTTCCGCGGTGAGCGCGGCGTCGAGGGCCCGCGCGAGCTCGCGCTCGAGGGCGCGTGAAGCGTCTCGCGCCGAGGAAAGATGCTCGAGCGGGATCTGGAGGGACACGTATCGCAGCGTCCTCCGGGAGGAGGCCTCGAGCAACCGCCGCTCCCGGTCGAAGGCGCGGTCGCGCCGGTCCGCGGCGGCGAGCGCGAGGAGCCGGTCGAGCTCCCGCGCGACTTCGCCCCGGCGGGCGGGATCGAGGAAGTAGGCCGGCTCGAGCACGATCGCCGCGAGGCCGGGGTCGGACTTGCCCTTCCAGGCCTGAAAAATCCGCAGCCCCGAAGCGGTCAGGCGCCCGTCCTCTCCCGGCGTGTACATCGAGGAGAGCAGATTCCGGAACGCCTTCTGGACCTTCGAGGGGCTCCAGGCGATCTCGCCGCCTTGCAGCGCGCCGAGGCTGGCGGCGATCCGGGAGAGATCGCGCCGCGAGAAGACCTCGGGCCGCTTACGGAGCTGCTCCGCCGCGGCCGACGCTGCCCCGGCGGCGAGCTGGAGCGCGGCCAGATCGTGTGCCGGGGAGAGTCCGCCCGAGATCTCGCGCGCCGTCTCGATCGCCGCGAGCAGCGCCTCGGCGGCGCGCGAGCCGTCGCCGTCCCGAGCCGCGCGCCGGGCATCGGAGAGCCGAGCGCGGCCGCACGAGACTGCCGCCTCGAGCGAGGACTCCGCGCCCGACCATGCCGCGAGCAGCTCACGCCGCGCGGCGCCGCTCGAGCCCCCCCGAGCCGCTTCGGGCGAGCCCGCGTGAAGGCGAGCGAAGCTGACGAGGTAGACCGCGAGCACGAGAAGGCCGAAGAGCTCCGCCAGCCGGAGCGCCTGGCGGCCGGAGCCACGGCGCCGGCGCACACCGCGGCCGATCAGAGGCCCGGCCAGCGCGGGGTCGCCGAAATCGTGCAGCAGCTGCTCGAGCGCCCGGCCGTTTCGAAGCCCGTCCTCGAAGTGCGCCGAAAGCTCCCGCGCGACTTCGTCTTCCTCGCGCCGCCGCAGGAGCGCCGTGTCGAGGCTGCGGGCCACCCGGTCGGCCGCCGAGGGGGGGAGACCCTCCCGAATCAGACGCTCGGCCAGACCGCCGCCCTTCATCGGGCGGCGCGCTCCAGCACGCCCAGGCTCGTCATCGCGCGCGCGACCGCGCGCCACTGGCTCCGATGCGCCGCCAGCCGCCGCTTTCCCTTCCCGGTCAAGGCGTAATACTTGCGCCGGCGCCCGTTTTCCGCCTCGCGCCAGGTCCCGTGGAGGAGTCCCTTCGCCTCCAGGTTGTAGAGCATCGGGTAGAGAGTCGCCTGGCCCATGTCGAGGGCCCCGCCGGATCCCGAGGAGAGCGCCTCGACGAGCTCGTATCCGTACATCTCGCCCTGCCGGTCGAGCAGCGCGAGCACTGCCGCCGGGCCGGCCCCCCGCATCAGCTCTCTTTCGACGCGCGCCGCCCGCTCTTTATCCGTCCTCATATACTATGTCTAGCATAGTATTGAACCCGGATCAAGCGGGTCCCGTCTCCAACCCGGTCAAGACGCGAGAGGGCTCAGGAGCCTGTGCGAGGAAGGCCCGTCGCGAGCGCGGGGAGGCCGACGCGAGAGCGGCAGCGCAGACCGGGCGGAGGCGCAGCGGGGGCGACGCCGCACAACCGGATTTTCGAGCATTCCGCTCGCAGCGAGAGCATCGCCGCGCGCAGCAGGGGATGACTCGGACAGGCTCTTCAGTGGGGGGCGGTGCCGCCGCTGTCGGCCGCGGTGTGGCCGAAGGAAAGCCGCCCTTCCCGCAGGGAGCCGTCCCGCAGCGTCACGGCGAGGGCCTCGGCGAGGGTCTCGACGGGGAACACCTGGAGGGACTCCCGCACTTCCTTCGGCAGGTCCTCCAGGTCCGGCTCGTTCTCCTTCGGGATCACGATCGTCTTGATGCCGGCGCGCACGGCGCCGAGGACCTTCTCCTTCAGGCCGCCGATGGGGAGCACCCGTCCCGAGATCGTCAGCTCGCCCGTCATCGCGACGTCGTTGCGCACCGGGCGCTCCGACAGGGCCGACACGACGGCGGAGGCCATCGCGATGCCGGCCGAGGGCCCGTCCTTGGGGATCGCTCCGGCCGGGACGTGGATGTGGAGATCCCGCTCGAACGAGCGGTCGTCGATGCCGAGCCAGGCGGCGTGGGAGCGGGCGTATGTCCAGGCGGCGCGGGCCGACTCCTTCATGACGTCGCCCAGCTGCCCCGTCAGGATCAGCTCCCCCTTGCCGCGCATGAGCGTCGCCTCGACGAACATGATGTCGCCGCCGGCCGGCGTGTAGTACATGCCGGTCGAGATGCCGACCTGGTCCTCGGCGGCCTTCTTCTCGGGGTGCACCTTCGGCCGGCCCAGCAGGGGGCGTACGTCGCCCGCCTCGAGCGTCGCGCCCGGGATCTCCCGCGCGGCGATGCGCCGCGCAACCTTGCGCGCGAGGCGGCCGAGCTCCCGCTCGAGCTGGCGCACGCCCGACTCCCGTGTGTAACTCGCGATGACCTCCAGGACCGCGCCGTCGGTGAGTGTGAGCTGCCCGCCGGCGAGACCGTTCTCCTCGAGCTGGCGCGGCACGAGGTAGCTCTTCGCGATCTGGAGCTTCTCCTGCTCCGTATAGCCGGCGAAGTCGACGGCCTCCATCCGGTCGAGCAGCGGCCCTGGGATGTTCTGAATGAAGTTGGCCGTGGCGATGAAGAGGACCTCCGAGAGGTCGAACGGCACGCCCAGGTAGTGGTCGGTGAAGCTGTCGTTCTGCGCCGGATCCAGCACTTCGAGCAGCGCCGAAGCCGGGTCCCCCTGGAAGGAGACGCCGAGCTTGTCCACCTCGTCGAGGAGGAAGACGGGGTTGCGGGCTCCCGCCTGCTTCATCCCTTGGAGGATCCTGCCCGGCATGGCGCCGATGTAGGTGCGGCGGTGGCCGCGGATGTCGGCCTCGTCGCGCGCGCCGCCGAGCGAGATGCGCACGTACTTGCGCCCCATCGCGCGGGCGATCGACTTGGCGATCGAGGTCTTGCCCACACCGGGAGGGCCGGCGAAGAGCAGGATCCGCCCTTTGGCACGCGCTGCGGCGTGGTCCTTCTTCGTCGGCGCCGCGCCGGCCTCGGCGCTCTTCTCCTCGGCCCCGGCGCCTTCCTTCGCCTGGGAGAGCTGGCGGACCGCCAGGAACTCCAGGATCCGATCCTTCACGTCGGTCAGGCCGTAGTGGTCCTCGTCGAGAATGCGCGCCGCCGCGGAGACGTCGAGGTGCTCGTCGCTGCGCGTGTTCCAGGGCAGCTCGGCGACCGTCTCGAGGAACGTGCGGATGACCTGAGACTCCATCGACTCGCGCCCGACGCGCGTGAGTCTGGCCCACTCGCGGTCCACCTCTTTCCGGGCTACCTCGGGAAGCTCGAGCGTGTCGAGCTTCGACTTCAGCTCGTTGAGCGATTCGTCGGCCGAGCCCTCGCCTTCGCCGAGCTCCTTCTGGATCGCCTTCAACTGTTCGCGCAGGTACGCCTCGCGCTGGCGGCCTCCGATCTCTTCCTTCACTTTCTCCTGGATGTCCGCCTGCGCGGAGAGGACCTGGATCTGGCGCTGGACGTGCACGAGGACGCGGCGCAGCCGATCCTCGACCGAGAGCGTCTCGAGCAGCGCCTGGCGCTCCGGAGCCGTAATGTCGATGTAGCCGGCGACCAGGTCGGCCAGCCGGCCGGGCTCGTTCACCTCGCCCAGGATCTGCTCGACCGCCTCGTCGGGCAGGCCCAGCTTCCTTCCGAGCTCGGCCGCCCGCTCGCGCGCCTCGCGGTGGAGGGCGAGGAAGGCGGTGTCGTGCGCGTCGAGCGGCAGCATCTCGCGCGCCTCCTGCACGGAGGCCTCCAGGTACCCCTTCTTCGGGGAGATGCGCAGGGCGATGCCGCGCGACTGCCCTTCGAGCAGCAGCCGCACGGAGCCCAGTCCCCGCTGGACCGCACCGATCGTGGCGATCGTGCCGATCGTGTGGAGCAGCTCGGGCGTCACACTCTCCGCGTCCTGGCGCTGGGCCACGGCGAAGACGCGCCGGTCGGAGGAGTCGACGGCCGCCTCGATCGCGCGCAGCGTGCCCGGCCGGCCGGCCGAGATCGGCACGCTCACCCCGGGCAGCAGCACCGAGTTGCGCATCGGGACGACCGGGAGATTCAGGGGTTCCGACATTTCAGGGCACCTCGTCGCCGGGGGGACGGAGAACGCCTCCGGCTTGCCCCGGGAAGCCGTCAGGAATTACGGGACATCGGGCCGGGAAGATTCGGAGGCTCCCGCGGGGCGGGTCGCCCCGACTCCGCCGGGGGCCGATGCCTCGGAAAGAGGCTTCGGTAGAGAAAACGCGCGGCCTGGAGGGGGGATTCCCTGCCGCGGTCCTGCGAGAATCGGAGCCGGCGCCCGAGCCGGACGGGAAGGGGAAAGAGTGGTCCGCGTCGTCTGCCTGTCGGACACCCACAACTGCCAGGGGCGCTTCGAAGTGCCGGAGGGAGACCTGCTCGTCCACGCGGGTGACCTGACGGGGCGTGGCACGGTGCCGGAGGTCGCGGCGGCGAGCCGCTGGCTGGCCTCTCTTCCGCACCCGCACAAGATCGTCGTCGCCGGCAACCACGATTTTCTCTTCGAGCGGGAGGCCCCGCTCGCGCGGTCTCTGGTGACCGGCGCGGTCTACCTCGAGGATTCGGGTGTCGGGGCGGCCGGTCTCTCGATCTGGGGATCTCCCTGGCAGCCGTGGTTCTACGACTGGGCGTTCAACCTGCCGCGCGGGCCGGCGCTTCGGGAGAAATGGGCGCGCATTCCCGAGGGCCTCGACATCCTCGTCACGCACGGGCCTCCGGCCGGGATCCTCGACGTGACGGCGGCGGGGGAAGCGGCCGGCTGCGAGGAGCTCGCGGATCGGCTCGCGTCGATGCGCCGCCCGCCGCGGCTGCACGTGTTCGGGCACATCCACGAGGGGTACGGCGTCGTGCGCGCGCCCCGCACGACCTTCGTCAACGCCTCCGTGTGCGATGTCGCATACCGTCCGATCAACCGTCCCATCGTCATCGACCTCGCCTGAGTCCGTGGAGAGAACCGCGGCGCGAACGTTTCGTACCGGTACGAAGGAGGGAAGGATGCGGGCAAGGCGGGTGTGGGCGGCGGCGGTTCGATCCGAGGCGCCGCGTCCTGTGGGCCGGCAGCGCCGCGCTGCCGCAGATGGCGGGCTTCGAGAAGAGCCAGGAGGGATCGAGCGCCCTCTACGCCTTCGATCTCGCGACGGGAAGGCTCGCGGGGCGCTACCCGCTCCCCTCGGACGGCAAGCCGCATGCGGCCAACGACCTCGCCCTCGCCGACGACGGCGACGTCTATATCAACGACAGCCTGGGCTCCGGGATCTACCGTCTGCGCCCGGGGGCCCCGGCGCTGGAGGTGCACGTCGAGCCCGGCATCTTCCGCTCGCCGCAGGGCGCCGGGTTCGGGCCGGGCGGGAGGCTCTCTGTGGCCGACTACGGCATCGGCCTCTTCTGGCT
>JBOGJK010000471.1:0-2046 GCA_050745345.1 Thermoanaerobaculia bacterium | reverse complement strand
AAGTCGAGTTCCTCCCGGCCTACGCTCCCGAGCTCAATCCGGTCGAGTTCCTCTGGGGTCACTGGAAGCAACACGAGCTGCCCAACCTCTGCCCGCAGAACTTCGCCCAGCTCGGCTACCACGCCCGTCTCGCCCTGCGCCGGATGCGCCGCCGGCCCACCCTCGTTACGGCCTTCTGGACACAGGCCGAACTCTTCGACTAGTCACTATATTATGCGATCCTCAATAACTCTGAGAGGACCTTCCAGATGCCTCCTCAGTGTGGCATCCCGGGCACCGCACGATCGGTCTCGCTGAATGTAGTCGCCATCCAGCCGACGGCACCGGGAATGATTCGACTGTACCCGACCGGCCGCTCGCCCACCGCAGCCAGTTCGATCAGCTATAGCGCCGGCCAGATACGGGCAAACAACGCGGTAATCGCCCTTGGGCCAACTCGCGCCCTGACCGTCAAGACCGAACAGGCAACAGGAAGCGCCCATTTCATAATCGATATCAACGGCTATTTCCAATAGAGGAGGAAGCCATGCCGAGATTTGGATCAGGTTCATTCCGGGTCGGCTTGGCGCTCGCCCTGCTCGGGTTCTTCACGAACACGACCGCGGAGGCCGGCGGCCCTTACGTCTTCTTCTCTGTGACTCCTTGTCGCCTGGCGGACACCCGCGACCCAACCGGGCCAACGGGAGGACCCTTCCTGACCAGCGGTTTCGTCCGCTCCTTTCCGACCTACGGATCCTCCGCGAGAGTCTGTGGGATTCCGTCCACGGCCAAGGCAGTAGCCATCAACGGGACCGTAGTCGGCCCGACGGGCGACGGCTTTCTTGTCATGTTTCCTTACAACACGCCGGTCCCCGGCGTTTCAACCATCAACTTCGTGGCCGGCGAGCCAGCGTTGGCGAACGGACAACTCGTTGCCTTGACCAGCGATCCGACCCTCCAGCTCTCCGTTCATCCATTCATAGGCGGCGGTGGCACCGCGCACCTCGTCCTCGATATCACCGGCTACTTCCAGGAGCCGTAGCATGAAGCGGCGAATAGTCGGCTCCGCGTTCTCGACACGTCGTAAGCTACCCACACGGCGGTTCAGAGGCGTCGCCTCTGCCCTCCGTGCCCTGCTCGCTCTTCCGTTCTTCCTCTCCCTGATCCCAACGCACGCGACGGCCAGGGAGGTGTACACCGTCCGCTTCATCGCCTCTGGTCCTCTGATCGACCCGCCATGTCGATTTCTGAACTGGCACGATCACTTGTTGTTTCACAACACGGCTGCTCAGGATGCGGTGGTACGGCTTCTGGGAGTCAGTAACGGCAGCCGTCGTTCGGAGGCCACGGACCTCATCGTCCCGGCCGGACGGTCCCGATCCGTTGTCGGTATAGCTCAAGATTGGTATCCAAACACGAACACGGAAACCAGTCTCTGGGTTAACCGCCTCGATGTCCCAGATGGAGTTCTATTGACAAGCAGGCTGCAGGCCAGAGTCAGCGTCGGATCTCCCTGCCCTCCGGTTTCGGATACGCGGGGTGTCGGGGCGACCGGACTGCCGATCTTCAGCTCGCTCAGGCCACCCAGCGAGCCTCAATACCATCTCGGAACCGATCTCGGGCCCGACGCGACGGGCTACGCCGCGAACGCGCGCATCAACGTCGGCATCTACAACGCCGGCTCCTCGCCTGCCACAGCCACGATCGAGGTTCATCGCGGATGCGACGAGAGGCTGATGGACGCGCGCACAGTGACGATACCTTCGGACTCGATCCAGCAGGTTCTCGCGCTATCCACTCGCACCGGTATCGACTGTCCAGGTGTGCCCGTCACCACCGCGATCTACAGCACCTATGTCGTGGTGAGGGTCGATCAGCCGAGCTTCAGCTACGCGGTGACCCTCTCCAACGAAATGCCCCCGCAGATTCCGATCGGCGTTTCCTTTACGCGTTAGTGCAGGCATCAACACCGGCGGTGCGGCGTCGCCGCCCCGCCGGTTTTACCAGAACGGGTTTCACGACGCCTTCTCGAAGACCTCGACCTCGTATCCCGCGTCGATCCAGGCG
>JBOGJK010000470.1:0-2087 GCA_050745345.1 Thermoanaerobaculia bacterium | reverse complement strand
CGCCGGCAAGCTGGCGGGCGGCATCATCGGCGCGCGAGGGTTGCCAGCGCGGAACGCTCTGATTGTGGGCGTCGGCATGGTGCCTCGCGGCGAGGTGGGCCTGGTGGCGGCTGGGATCGGCGCCGGGATAGGCGCGGTCTCGAACGACATGTTCGCCGTCGTCGTCTTCATGAGCATCGCGACGACACTCGTGGCGCCACCTCTCTTGTCCGCGCTCTACAGCGGGAGGCAACCACTGACAGGTGTTCCTGCCGGCGATGCGCCGGAGCCCTGAACATGGCCGTCGGTCCCAGCGACATCGGCCTGCTGTCCAACTCCAGGTTTCGCCGCCTGCTGGAGTCGCGGCTGCTGGGACATACCGCGCAATACGCCACCGTTTACGCCATCTTCATCCTCGTCGTCGGTGAGGAGAACTCCTCCTTCAACGCGGCGTTGCTGCTCACGGCCGGGTTGGTCCCCTCAGTCCTCCTCGGCTTTCCCGCGGGCTTCCTGGTTGACTTTGCCCCCAGGCGTTTGGTGCTGACGCTCGGCTACCTAGCGCGGGCGCTTATTGCCCTTATGCTCCTGACCACTGACCTGGGTTTGAACGAGCTGCTGATGCTCGCCGCGGCGTCGTCGGTCGCGGGCCTATTCCTGGGCTGCGCGGAACCGGCAACTGTGCCCGCCCTCGTCCCGGCCAACCGGCTTCCTGGCGCGAACTCTCTGATGATTCTCGCGCATGTCATCGCGCAGGTTATCGGCCTCGTCGCCCTCGCGCCGCTACTCGTCAAGCAGGTGAGTGTGGACGCTGTATTCGCCTCGTCAGCAGTCCTGTTCCTCGGAGCCGCGGTGATAACAGGCGCCTTCGCTCGGGACTTTACGCCTCGTGTCTCCCGCTCAACCTCTGTCGCTGGCCGCGAAATAATTCTCGAACAGGTGGAGACTTTTGCCTACAACAGGCGGGCCTACCTGGCAACCGCTTACCTCACCATCACGGTCGTGCTTTCCAAGGTCCTTGTCGTCGTTTTCCCGGCCTACGCCGAAGATGTTATGGGGATCGCGCCCGAAGACATTGTCTTCGTAGCCGCCCCGGCAGCCATTGGGGCCGGCGTGGGTATCCTGTTGGCGCCGCCGCTCTGCCGCCTCGGCGCATTCCGCATTGCGTCGGTCTCCTTTGCCCTCAGTCTCCTGGGTATACTCACCCTTGGCTTCGTCGCCGAATTGCGCGACGTTCTGGAGTCCCATCTCGATCTCGGCATCGGCTTCGTCGAACAAGAGGTGGGAGTGTCAGCCGTCATCACTGTGACAATGATGCTGGCGATACCCATCGGTCTAGTTCTCAGCGTGAACAACGTCGCTTCGCGAGTGGTCCTGAACCAGGAAATGCCGCAACGCTCGCAGGCGCGCGCCTTCGCTATTCAGAGCGTGATGGCTGACCTCGTCGCCCTGGTTCCTGTTCTGGCCATCGGGCTGGTCGCAGATGCCATAGGTGCCGGCACCGCTCTGTTCCTCGCGACCGGCGCCGCCATTGCGCTGTCTGTGTATGTTACGTTGCTCCGGCGTCCGCGTAGCGCACCCCAACAACCCGCCGCCGGCTAGACGGCCGCAGGCTCGCGCTTGCGGAGGTGCGCGGGCGGGGCAGCCGCTGTCTTCCTGCCGCCTGGCATGGCCACGATCGGAACGGGCGTGATTCGCTTCATCAGTATGCCCACGAGTAACGCGTAGCCGAAGACCACGCCGGGGATCGCGCTGGCGGTTAGTAGACCTTCCTTCTTCATCCTCTTCTCCTCAACTAACCCCGTGGGACGGGAGCCAAGACTCATGCGGGCCGAAGACCTCCGGTGCGGGGCGTATCGCCAGATTAGACGTTACAACGCTGGTGCTGTTACGCCCTTAACCAATGTCACACCGCATCGAAACGCGGCACGGGCGAGGGCCGGGGGTGCTGGCCCTCGCCCGCAGACCAAAGGGAGGGTTCCGAGGGCTCCCACTTCGGGGACGGAGTCATCCCCGTGCGGCCAGCGGTGAGCGTCCTCTAGTCCCTGTGGCCATTCTCGGTGCTGGAGCGGTGTCTGGGGTTATGGGCGCGTTACGACAGGGTTACAGGC
>JBOGJK010000469.1:0-3088 GCA_050745345.1 Thermoanaerobaculia bacterium | reverse complement strand
GTCCGACTCGGACCCGGCCGCCGGGAGGGGACCGGGCTCCGGAAGGACGCCGTGCTGGAAACGGCGCTTCGCGAAGACCGGCATCCGGACGCCGGTCAGCGCGGCCACGCCGCGCGACACGATCTCCCCCTTCAAGGCGTAGAGGCGCTCCGCGCTCCAGCCCGTCAGCGCGACGAACGGGATCGCCTCGGCCACCTCGATGACCCCGGGCCGGGTGAAGGGGCTGAACCCTTCGAACCCGTATCGGGCGAGCGGGGCGTACGTGCGCGTGGAGGAGCGGCTCTGCCCGCCCGAATAGGTCAGCGAGTGCTTGATCGAGCCCACTCCCCACCCCTCCTGATAGAGGAGCGGGTTGTTCAAGACGCTCCGGATCGTCAAGTCCGGGTTCTCCTCGATCGGGTAGTCCTTCAGGTTCTCGTCTCCCCCGTCGCCGTCGGCGAGATGGCGCCAGGCGGGGTAGCGCTTCCGAATCCCCCGGCAAAGGGCGAGCGCCATCGTGGCCGACTCGACGTCGAGGGGCTTGTAGTCCTCGACGACGCGGACCGTTTCGCGGGGGTCGAGGCTCTCGGGATCCGCCTCGATCGCCTCGAGATAGAAGGCTCTGCCCACGGACGTGAGAAAGCGCCGCGCCTGCTCGAGGTCCGCGCCGCCGCGCGCCGAGAGGGTGAACGCCTTGAGCCGCGCGGGGCTCCCGCCCTGCGCGCGGAGCACGTGCTCCGTCACGAGCAAGACCGCTCCGCTGTCCACGCCGCCGGAGAAACAGACGCCGATCGGCTCCGCTGGCGGGAGCGTCTCGAGCCATTTCCGGATCTCCTCCGCGAGGGCGCCGACGTAGAGCCGTCCGATCTCGCCCGTGTCCGGGGGCAGGGCGTTGCGCACCGGCTCGAAGTAGCGCCGGTACATCGGGTCCGGATCGGGACAGCCGACCAGCCGGATCTCGACCACGTAATGCGCCGGGACCATCCGCGTGTAGCTGGGATGGAACTGCTCGGCGAGGCCGAGGGCCCGCAGATACTCGAGGATCCGGTCGATCCGGTCCGCGACCACCAGCAGCGGCCCGTCCGCCTGCTTGGCGAGGAAGTAGCGCAGCGGCCGGTCGATCGATCTCGCGAGGCGCACGGTTTTTCCCCGCGCGGCGGCGAGCGCGAACGAGCCATCGATCCCGCGCACGTCCCCGGGGGAGCCCTCGGCCAGGCGCCGCCGCGCCTCCTCGACGCTCATGTTGTAGAGCCGGTTCTTCGCGGGATCGGTCAGGTCCGTGAGTCGCCGGACCGGGCGGGGCACCGGGAGAGCCGAGACGGACGTGGTCGCCATCGAAGCCTAATCTTCCCACGCCGCGCCGGCGAGCAGGTACGCCGCGCAGGTCGAGGCGCCGTCGTAGGCAAGGATGACGCGCAGGGGCGTCCAGGGCGTCTCGCCGCCCGCCGCCGCCACGGTGGCGGCGATCGCGGAAAGCAGGAGTGGAACGAGCAGCGGGAAGCAGACCAGGACGAAGAGGACGTTCTTCTGCCCCGCCCGGGCGACCAGCGCCGAGAGAAACGTCGAGACGACCGTGACGCCCCAGCCCGTGGCGAGCAGCACGGCCCCGAGCGCGGCGGGGGAGGAGACCTCCCAGCCGAGGAGGACCCCGAGGCCCGGGACCGTCACGGCGGCGATGGCGAGATAGAGAAAGAAGTTGAAGAGCGTCTTCCCTGCGAGAACGTAGATCGGCGGCGCCGTCTTGCGCAGCGCGAGCGCCGTGCCCGTTTCCTCCTCGCGGACGAAGGCGCGTGGCAGCCCCGTGGCTGTCGAGAAGAAGAGAAGGACCCAGAGGAGCGCGGCGTGGAGCTGGCCCCGCTCCTCCGGCGCGAACCCCGCCGGCCCCACCGCGAAGGAGACGAGCGTCAGCGCCGTCGCCGCGAAAAAGAGGACCGACGCCAGGGCGATCCGCCGCCTCGCTTCCTGCGCCGCGTCCTTGGCGCAGATGGCCCAGATGCGCCGAAGAGCCGACCCTGGGCCGGGAGACGGGAGACGGGAGATGGGAGAGGAGGAGTTGTCGTCCGGCATTTTCCTCTTCCGTCTGCCGTCTTCCGTCTACCGTCTACCGGCCCAAGCCGAGCTCAATCACCTGCTCCGGCGCCGCGAAGTCCCGGGCGTCGTTGGACGCCAGCAGCACCGGCCCCTCGCGGCGCCGCTCGGCTACGACCCCGGCGAAGAGCTCCCTGCCCTCATCGTCGAGGCCCGCCGCCGGCTCGTCCAGCAGGAGCACCGGCGGATCGAGGAGCAGGGCGAAGGCGAGGCGCAGGCGCTGCTTCATCCCCGTCGAGAAGGCCGCCACGCGCCGCCCCGCGACGGCCGCGAGGCCGACGCGGGAGAGCCGGCGGTCGAGGTCCGAGTCCAATGCGGGCAGGCCCGCGGCGCGCCGGAAGAACCGCAGGTTCTCCCGCGCGGTGAAGTCATCGTAGAAGGCGAGATCCGGACCGGCCCAGCCCACGGCGCGCCGGCGCTCCTCCCCGAAGAGCTCCCGAGCGCCGTCGAGGAGGCGGACATTTCCGCTCTCGGGCCGAAGCAGCGACGCGAGAATCTTCAGGAGCGTTGTCTTGCCGCTGCCGTTGCGGCCCGAGATGGCCATCAGGCCGGCGCCGGTCTCGAAGGTGAGACCCGAGAAGAGGGGGGGACCCGAGTAGGATTTCGAGAGATCGCGGGCCTCGAGCCGGATCGCGGGCACGGTGTCGCGGCACGATAGCAGATTCCGCCGTCGCCGGGGCTGCGGCGTTGCTTGAAAGGGAACGGCCCCTTCTATATGATCGCTCGTGTTTTGGTAGATCTTCGCGTTTGCGGCGTCCGGCGCGCCACGACCCGACGAGAGCCGCCGCCGCGACACCGATCGTCAACGCATTCGCCAAGGAGTTCTTGATGTCAAAGCGTACGCTCATGCTTCTGCTGGCCGGCGTGGCCAGCCTGTCGCTTCTCGCCTGCGGGGGCGGGAAAGAGGAGGACTTCGAGGAGGAGGAGGCGGCGGCTCCGGCCGCAGCGGCTCCCGCGGCCGCCCCGGCGGCGGCTCCCGCTGCCCCGGCGGCCGGCGGCGCGACGCTGGCGGGCAAAGTCG
>JBOGJK010000468.1:0-5114 GCA_050745345.1 Thermoanaerobaculia bacterium | reverse complement strand
CCTCGTAGCGGCTCTCGGAGACCCTCGGGCCCGGACCGCCCGACTCCAAAGTAGATATACTTCGAAAAATCGAAGTTGGGTGATTGTGTCGCCGCACCTCCGCCTGTCCCCCCGCGCGCGGCTACGCCCCGCCGCCCCATCTGCTAATGAGGCCACAAGGCTGAATCCTCGGAGCCGCACCCCTGCCCTCTCGCCCCAGGGCGCCGTCGTTTTCGCTCTCGCTCTATACTGGGCGTTCGCGCTTCCTGCCCCCGGGCAGGCTTCCCCAGAGAGGGCCGCTGTCGGCACGCAGGCTCAAGAGGCTCCCGCCGACAAGGTTGACCAGGAGAAGCCCAAGACAAAGCCCGACGTGGAGAATGCAGCGACTCCTAAGATGAAAGAAAAGATTACAGTGACGGCAAGGGTTGCGCCCAAGAAGACCGAAGTGAGCCAGGATGTGCGTAGCTTGCCTGCAAACAGCAGCATCCTGGATCAAGCCGGGTTTGAGACGAAGACTTACCGCGAGCCAGGCGAAATCCTCAGGTCACTCCCCGGCGTGGACTTCGTCCACTACGGCCAGGGGGGGATCCCTTCCGGTCCTTCCATTCGAGGGTATACCGATCGCAACTTCGGTCAGGACATCGCCGGCTCTCTCGACGGCATCCCGCTCAACCTGTTCGGCTTCGTGGCGTCCCATGGGGCGCTCGATCTCACGCCTCTGTTTCCCGAGACGATAGAACGCGCCGAGCTGATCAGAGGGCCGTTCGATGCCCGGTACGGCGATTTCAACAGAGGCGCTAGCGTCAATTTCATAACCAAAGACGGGGCCTCGCGGCCGTCGATTATCGTGAGCGGCGGAAGCTACGGAGCCCGGCGCGCAGCCCTGACTTATGGGAACTACGATCCGGCTCGCCGCAAGATCTCTCTGTTCAGCAATGTAGACATCTACGGGATCGATGGATACAGCGGCAACCAAAAGCTGAAACACTTCAAGACCTTCAACAAGCTGTTCATCCCTCTCGGCGGGAACGATCTGACCATCTCCGCTCTGACCTTTTGGAGTAACTGGGATGCGCCGAGCTATCTTGATATTGAATCCGTAAAAAGCGGAGCCGTCAGCGACAAGGAGCCGGTCAACCCGACCGATGGCGGCAAGGTGGACCACAAGCTGTTCTACGTGCGCTACCGTTTTGGCGCCGGCAGCACCGACCCTCTAATCGTCACGGTCTACGGTGGCAAGAGGGACTGGCGCAGGTGGCGTTCTGATTTTCTGCTAGGCCCTGCCCAGACCCAGGTTCAACAGGTCGATGAGCGGATCACGCTAGGCTACCGGCTCGAAAAAGGTTTCGAATTCGCCCTCGCGGGACGTCCCTTGATTTTATTAGTCGGTACGACTCTCCAAAGGGACGACGCCAAGACCCGGCAGGCAAACACCGTGAACCGGCAGGTCATCCGCGCGACCGACGACGTTGACGAGCTGCTGACGAACCTCGGGGTCTACGCCCAGGCGCAGTGGGGGGTTATGGAGTGGCTCAAACTCCTGGCTGCGGCCCGTTATTCTCACGTGGACTACCACATTGACGACAACATCAAGCAGCCGGGCACTTTCGTCGCCTCCTATTCGGCCGCAAAGGTGAGCCCCAAGTTCGGTATCGCGGTTACGCCGATCCGAAACCTCGGCCTCTATGCGAACCTCGCCACGGGGATGCGCTCGCCGACTCCTCGCACGGAGGTCCGGAACAGCCTCAACAGCATCGGAAGAGTCGAGATCGCGGAGACGAAGAGTTACGAGATCGGACTGGCGGCGAACGCCTTGGAACGATTGGATCTGCGCGCGGATGTCTGGCGGGCCTACAACACCAATGAAATTAGAGGGATCCCTCCGGGAGGAGTTCAGTTCGAGAGCTTAGGAAAGTCGCGGCGCGACGGTGTAGACTTGGAAGTGGTCTGGCATCTGGGTTCCGGCACCCACATCTCTGCGGGCCTATCTTGGGTTGATGCTCGCCTGCTGACCCCCGCACAACCGGGCGCCGATCACCTTCCGGACATCCCCGTGTATGTCCACCAAATCGGGCTGGAGACACAGATCGCCCCCACCGGAACGTTCCCGGCGAAGCTGACCATAGCCGGCGATCTCTCGTTCTACGGCGTAAAGAACCTGAACACCTTGGGGACGATCAAGAGCGAGAAGTACGAGCGGGCCACGGCCAGGATCGTGTATCGCGGCGAAGATCGCTACCGCATCTGGCTAGGAGGCTTCTACTATCCAGGATCTCGTTTCGGCGAGTCGGAGTTCCTCTTTGGGTCGAAGGTGGGCGTTCGGGCGAATCCCCGTATCAACGTGGAGGGGGGTATCGCCTACACCTTCTGACCATGAGCCTTCCGTGACTTCCAAGCGTGAAGCGGGCGAAAAACCTACGGCGAGCGAGCGAAGAGCGTTTCGAGCATCGGGACGTTCATCTGGACATCCTCGTAGATGCTCTCCGACATCCTAGGCCCGGTTTTGCCATGTGCATCGGCATTGTAGCCGGAGCGCCGAGTCGAAAGTCGCAAATCCTCGAGGGGTTTATCGTCGAGATACTCCGTAAAATCGTATTTGGCGGGAGCGTAGTTGAGGTGGTTCGCGGCAAGGCGGCCGGTCTTCGAGTCGAAGTAATAGGTCCAGGTGTGCAGGCCTCCCGCGTCGCCCGCTCCGCGCTCGTAGGTGACGCGCACCTTGTCGGCGGACGTGCCGTCAGAGAGCGGCTCCCGTCCGAGGGACTCGAGGTGGACGCCCGGGTCGGTCAGCTTAAACGGCATGCAAAAGACGTAGTGAGAACCGAACGTCGCGCCCCGGGCCTGGTTCACGTCTTCTTGCGCCGTTGCCTGCTGGCCGTCGATGAGTTTCCAAGCCTGGTTGCCATTGTTGATCAGAACGATCTTCTTGCCGTCCTCTTCCCACTCGATCCGCGCAAGAAAGCCGGGGCGAAGGACATAGCGGTGCGTTTGCACGCGCTGGCCTTCGACTGACCCGTCCGAACGGTACCGGATCGTCGTCTTCTTAAACTCGACCGTCTTCTTAGCCTGCCAGGCGTCCCAGCCGCCCGCGTATTCGATGGCGCGCCGGACCGCGGCCCCGGCGGCGTCCTGCGGCAGCCGCGCCAGGGGCGACGGAACATCCGGAGCGAGGCCGAGAAAGACGAGAGCAGCAGCCAGACGGGACAGGCTCCTCATCGTCGCCTCCTAGAATCGAACTCTCAGCATATCCGCGGAAGCGACTCCCCGAACGGCAGGTCGAGGATCCTCTGACCCCCGATCGGAGTCCGAAGCACGACGAATTTCGGGTGATCCGCGGTCACGCGTCCGATCCGGGTCGCCAGGGACCCGAGCGGGTGCGCTCGCATGGCCCGGAGCACGGCCTCGCTTCCCTCTTCGGCCACGAAGGCAAGGAGCTTGCCCTCGTTGGCGACGAGCAGGGGATCGAGCCCCAGGATCTCGCAGGCGCCGCGCACCGTGTCGCGGACGGGAACGGAGTTCTCATCCACCTCGATCCCCAGGCCCTGCCGCGAGGCGATCTCGACCAACGCCGCGGCGACCCCCCCGCGGGTCGGGTCCCGCATGGCGTGGATGCCCGGGAACGCCCCGAGCATCGCCGCCACGAGCTCGTGGAGGGGGGCCGTATCGCTCCGGACCTCGCCTTCGAACTCGAGACCCTCCCGCTTGGAGAGGATCGCGATCCCATGATCGCCGATCGGGCCCGAAAGCAGGACCGCGTCGCCCGGACGCACGCGGCGCGAGGAGAGATCGACGCCGGGCGCGACGAGGCCGAGGCCCGCCGTGTTGATGAAGACCTTGTCCCCGCAGCCCCGGTTGACGACCTTTGTGTCGCCGGTCACGACCGTCACACCCGCGCGGTCCGCCGCCAGCCGCACGGAATCGACCACGCGCTCGAAATCGGAAATGGGCAGGCCTTCCTCCAGGATGAAGGCGAGCGAGAGATAGAGAGGTCGCGCCCCTCCCATCGCGAGGTCGTTGACCGTGCCGTTGACGGCGAGCTCCCCGATGTCGCCGCCGGGAAAGAAGATCGGCGTGACCACGTAGGAATCGGTCGTGAAGGCGAGCCTCGAGCCATTGATCGACAAAATCGCCTGGTCGTCCAGGGCTTCGAGCGCGGGGTTGCGGAAGGCCGGAAGGAGGATCTTCTCGATCAACTGCGACGTGAGCTTGCCGCCGCTGCCGTGGCCGAGCAGGATCTCCTCCGTCTCCGCGATCGGGACCGGGCAGTCCTGGAACGGCGTCTTCTCAGAGGACATCGTCTTCGCCCATCGCGACCTGAACCTGATCCCAGAGCATGTGAAGCAGCGCCGTGTGGGTTTCCTGCACGCGGTGGATGGACCACGTCTTCACCGTGAAACAGTAGTCACAGACGTCCGGCATTTGTCCTCCGTCTCGCCCGGCGAAGCCTATGGTCAAGAGCCCCATTTCTCTGGCGCGCTTTAGGGCCCGGTTCACGTTGGGGGAGGCCCCCGAGGTGGAGATCCCCAGGGCGGTGTCTCCTGGGCGCGCGGCCAGCTCCAGTTGATCGACGAAGATGCGCGAGAAGTCGGTGTCGTTGCCGATCGCCGTCAGCATGGCCGCATCCACCGTGAGCGCGAAGGCCGGCAGAGCCCTCCTCTTCTCAATGATCGGGTGCAGGAACTCGACCGCGATGTGCTGGGCGTCGCATGCGGAGCCGCCGTTGCCCATCACCCAGAGCCGCCCCCCCTGCTTGAAGCGCTCCGCCAGCTCACGCACGCAGCGCTCGAGGGCGTCCGCGTTCTCTTCGAAGAACCGAACCTTCACGTCGGCGCTCTCCCGCGCCTTGCGAAGGATGGCTTCCCTCATAGCGTGGCGGCGACGGCCGGCCTCTGTGCTTCGAGGTAGCGGCCGTACTGATAGTAGGCGGCACAGGCTCCTTCGGCCGAGACCATCGTCGCGCCGAGCGGCGTCTGCGGTGTGCACTCCTTTCCGAAGGCCGGGCAGTCGCAGGGCTTCTTTAAGCCGCGCAGGATCAAGCCGCTGATGCAGACGGAGGACTCCCGAGTCAAGATCGCGTCCACTTCGAAGAGCTTCTCGGCGTCGTGCTCCCGGTACTCGTAGCGGACCTTGTATCCGGA
>JBOGJK010000467.1:0-3669 GCA_050745345.1 Thermoanaerobaculia bacterium | reverse complement strand
GTGGGATTACGATCAACACGGCGCATGTGGAGTATTCCACCGAGAAGCGGCACTATGCGCATGTGGATTGTCCGGGTCATGCGGACTATGTGAAGAACATGATTACGGGTGCGGCGCAGATGGATGGGGCGATTTTGGTGGTATCGGCGGCGGATGGGCCGATGCCGCAGACGCGGGAGCACATTTTGCTGGCGCGTCAGGTGGGTGTGCCGTACATTGTGGTGTTTTTGAACAAGACGGACATGGTGGACGATCCGGAGTTGCTCGAGTTGGTGGAGTTGGAGGTTCGGGAGCTTTTGTCCTCGTATGGGTTTCCGGGGGAGAAGATACCGGTTGTGAAGGGTTCGGCGTTGAAGGCGATGGAGAGTGGGGATCCGGCCTCTCCGGACACTCGGTGTGTGTTTGAGTTGATGGAGGCGGTGGACAGTTACATTCCGGTGCCGGAGCGTGCGGTGGACAAGGATTTCCTGATGCCGATTGAGGATGTGTTTTCGATTTCGGGTCGTGGGACGGTGGTGACGGGCCGGGTCGAGAGGGGAGTGATCAAGGTCGGGGAGGAAGTGGAGGTTGTGGGGATTCGTCCCACGCAGAAGAAGGTGGTGACGGGTGTGGAGATGTTCCGCAAGCTGCTCGACCAGGGGCAGGCGGGGGACAACGTGGGACTTCTGCTGCGGGGCACGGAGCGCAAGGATGTGGAGCGTGGGCAGGTGTGTGCCAAGCCGGGGTCGATTACGCCGCACATGAAGTTTCAGGCGCAGGCGTACATCTTGACCAAGGAGGAGGGGGGTCGGCACACCCCCTTTTTCAATGGGTATCGGCCGCAGTTTTTCTTTCGGACGACGGATGTGACGGGCACGGCGCAGTTGCCGCAGGGAGTGGAGATGGTCATGCCCGGAGACAACGTGAATCTGGAGGTTGCCCTGATCACGCCGATCGCGATGGAGAAGGGCCTGCGGTTCGCCATCCGCGAAGGCGGACGGACGGTGGGAGCGGGAACGATCACGGAGATACTGGAGTAGCAATGAGACCGCGTCTCCGCCATGGGATGGTGCGGTGCGGCCGCTTACTCATTTCCGGCCGCGTCGAGCGGCCGCTTTTCAGGACTCGAGCCGCCGATGAAGAATGACAAGATCCGCATCCGGCTGAAGGCCTTCGACTATCGGATCCTCGACCAGTCGGCGACCGAGATCGTCGATACGGCGCGCCGTACGGGGGCGAAGATCGCGGGACCCATCCCGCTGCCGACGACGATCGCCCGCTACACGGTCAACCGCTCGCCGCACATCGACAAGAAGTCGCGCGAACAGTTCGAGATGCGGACGCACAAGAGGCTACTCGACATCCTGGAGCCGACCTCCCAGACGGTCGACGCGCTGATGAAGCTGGAGCTCCCGGTGGGCGTGGACGTCGAGATCAAGGCGTTCGGGAAGTAGACCGTGAACCGTGAACCGAAAACCGTGAACCGTGAGACGCAGGCCGGGCTCCGGTTCCCGGTTCACGGTTCCCGGTTCACGACTCACGAGCGAGCGTAGCGAGCGAGCGATGGCCGTACACGGAATCCTGGGACGCAAGGTGGGCATGACCCAGCTCTTCGGCGCGGACGGCGTGGTCGTGCCGGTGACCGTCGTGCAGGCGGGGCCCTGCCTCGTCGTGCAGAAGAAGACGGCCGACCGGGACGGCTACGACGCCATCCAGATCGGCCTGGTCGAGGCGCGCCCCGACCGGCGGGCCAACCGGGCCGCCAAGGGGCGCTTCGAGAAGGCCGGGGTCGCCCCGATGCGGCTGCTGGCCGAAGTCCGGCTCGACAAAGGGGACGAGGTCAAGCCGGGCGACAAGGTGCTCTGCGACACCTTCCGGGCTGAAGACCACGTGGACGTCATCGGCGTGTCGAAAGGGAAGGGGTTCGCCGGTGTCGTGCGCCGTCATCACTTCCGCGGCGGCGGCGCGACGCACGGCTCCATGTTCCACCGCGCCCCGGGCTCGATCGGCCCCTCCGCGGTCCCCTCCCGGGTCTTCCCGGGCACCCGGTCCTCGGGGCGGCTCGGGGGGCGTCAGGCGACCTCGAAGAACCTGGTCGTCGTTCGGGTGGACGCGGAGAAGAACCTTCTCTACATCAAGGGAGCGGTCCCCGGGGCGCGCAACTCGGTCATCAAGATCGTCCGCTCGAGCTTCGGCAAGTAGGGCACAGCGATGGCAAGAGTCGAAATCTGGAACTGGGAGCGGGAGCGGGTGGGCGAAGTGGAGCTGCCCGCCGAGGTCTTCGAGTACCCGTACCGCCGGCACCTCGTCTGGGAGGTCGTGAAGGCTCACCTCGCCGGAATCCGCCGGGGGACCCACAAGACCAAGGTGCGCTCGGAGGTCTCGGGCTCGGGCAGGAAGCCGTTCCGGCAGAAGGGGACGGGGCGCGCCCGGCAGGGGGGCAGCCGGCCCCCGATCCACCGCCACGGCGGAACCGCTCACGGCCCGGTCCCGCGCTCCTATGCGCAAGGCATCTCCGTGGGACAGAAGAAGAACGCCCTGAAGGCGGCGCTCTCGCAGCGTCTGCGCGAGCAGCGTCTGGTGGTGCTGGAGGCGATGGAGCTGCCGACGCACCGCACCAAGGAGCTCCAGGCGGCCGTGGGCCGGCTCGGCATCGCGGGCAAGGCGCTCTTCGTCGACTCGCGCGAGAACGAGAATTTCGCCCGCGCCTCGCGCAACGTCCGCGACTGGAAGCTCGTGGACTCGCTCGCCGTGAGCGCCTACGACGTCCTGAAACATGGCACCGTCGTCTTGTCCAAGCCGGCGCTGTCGCGCGTCGTCGAGACGCTGGGGGGCTGAGATGGAACCGCAGAAGGTCATCGTTCGACCCCTGATCACGGAGAAGGCCTCGCGCTTGAAGGAGGCGTCCGGCACGATCTGCTTCGAGGTCGCGCGGTCGGCCAACAAGATCGAGATCGCCCGGGCCGTGCAGAAGCTCTTCGGCGTCAAGGTCGCGCACGTGCGCGTGGCCAACCGCGAAGGGAAGCTCAAGCGGATGGGGCGCTTCCTGGGGCGCCGCAAGGCGTGGAAGAAGGCGTACGTGCGCCTGGCCCCGGGAGAGAAGCCCATCGAGTTCTTCGAGGGCGTCTGACCGGTCGGAAACCGTGAATCGTGAACCGTGAACCGAGAGGAGCCAAAGAGACGTTCAAGCTCAGGACCTGAACCAGACCGTCGATTCACGGTTCCCGGTTCCCGGTTCACGCACGAGCGAAGCGAGTGACTATGCCCGTCAAGAAGTTCAAACCCACGTCCGCCGGGCGGCGCTTTCAGACGACGCTCGATTTCCAGGAGTTGTCGGCCCGCCGCCCCGAGAAGGGCCTCACCGTCGGCCTGCGCGCGACCGGCGGGCGCAACAACCAGGGGCGCACCACCTCCCGCTTCATGGGGGGCGGCCACAAGCGGCTCTACCGCCTGATCGATTTCCGCCGCGACAAGACGGGAATCCCCGCGAAGGTCGCGTCGATCGAGTACGACCCGAACCGGACGGCACGGATCGCGCTGCTCTTCTACGCCGACGGCGAGAAGCGCTACATCCTGGCGCCCCTGCGCCTCGGGGTCGGTGACACCGTCATGAGCGGGCCGGGCGCCGACATCAAGCCGGGCAACAGCCTGCCGCTGCGCGACATCCCGACGGGAACCATCGTCCACAAC
>JBOGJK010000466.1:0-1624 GCA_050745345.1 Thermoanaerobaculia bacterium | reverse complement strand
GTCGTGGGCTCTTCTCGCGGCGGCGGTCGCGGCGACCGCGCTCGCGATCGGGACGTGGGCCTTCCTGGCCGTCAAGAAGGCAGGCGAGCGGCCGCCGCCGTCCTTTCATCAGCTCACGTTCCGGCGCGGCCAGATCCTGTCGGCGCGGTTTGCTCCGGACGGGCAGACGGTCGTCTACTCGGCGGCCTGGGACGGGAAGTCCATGGAGATCTTCGTCGGCCGCCCCGAGAGCCCGGAATCGCGTCCCTTCGGCCTTTCGGGCGCCGAGGTCCTCGCGATCTCGAAGTCGGGCGAGATGGCCGTGTCGCTCGATCGCTTCAGCGGGGGCGCCTTCCGGCGGACCGGAACGCTCGCGCAACTCTCGGTGGCCGGCGGCGCCGCCCCGCGCGACATCCTGAAGGAGATCGAGTGGGCGGACTGGGGGCCGGACGGCAAGAGTCTCGCGATTGTGCGGACGGTTCCTGGCAAGATGCGGCTCGAGTATCCCGTCGGGAAGGTGCTGTACGAGACGAGCGGCTGGGTCAGCCATCCACGCGTCTCCCCGGACGGAGAGCTCGTGGCCTTCATCGACCACCCCACTCCGGGCGACGACGGCGGGTCGATCGCCGCCGTGGACCGCTCCGGCAGCGTCAAGAAGCTCTCGAATCCGTTCGCTTCGGCGCAGGGCCTCGCCTGGTCGCCGGACGGCGAGATCTGGTTCACGTCGACGCCAGTCGGGGGAAACCGCGCCCTCTACTCGACGACGCGATCCGGAAGGGTTCGCCAGCGCGTGCGCGTCCCGGGCTCTCTGACCCTCCAGGACTTCTCGCGCGACGGGCGGTTGCTCGTCACGCGGGACACCGTGAGGATGGAAATGGTCGCCCTGCCGCCCGGAGAATCGAAGGAACGCGATCTCACCTGGCTCGACTGGTCCCTGGCCTCGGCTCTCCCGCCGGATGGCAAGAGGGTGCTCTTCTCCGAATCGGGCGAGGGGGGCGGGGCGGGCTACTCCGTCTACATCCGGAAGACGGACGGGTCGCCGGCCGTGCGTCTGGGCGAAGGCAGCGCCCAGGACCTCTCGGCGGACGGTCAATGGGCGCTCGCGATCGTGCACCCCGCCTCCGACCCGCAGCTGGTGGCATACCCGACGGGCGCGGGCGAGCCGAAGGTCTTCTCGAAGGAGGGGCTCTCGGTCTACGGCGCCTCCTGGCTGCCGGACGGCAAGCAGATTGTCCTCACGGCGAGCGAGCCCGGGCACGGGCCTCGGCTCTACCTGCGAGGCTTCGACGGCGGCAAGCCTCGCGCCCTGACACCGGAAGGGTACGTGGGCGTTGGGATCGTCGCACCGGACGGCAAGTGGGCCCTGGTCACCGGCCCCGACCGAAAGCGCTACCTCTACCCGATCTCCGGAGGGGAGCCGACGGTCGTTCCCGGCCTCGATGCGGAAGACAGCGTCGACCAGCGCAGCGCCGATGGCCGCTTTCTCTATGTCCATCGCCGGGGAGAAGCCCCGGCCAGGGTGTATCGCCTCGAACTCTCGACAGGCCAGAAGCAACCGTGGCGGACGTTGATGCCGGCCGACGGCGCAGGCGTCTCTGGAATCGGCCCCGGTCCGACGCCCGGCGGCGAGGCGTACGTCTACAAC
>JBOGJK010000465.1:0-1864 GCA_050745345.1 Thermoanaerobaculia bacterium | reverse complement strand
GTATCCGCGCTTGAGCTCGAGGTCGGTATTGCAGATCCCCGACGCGATGACCCGCACGAGCGCGAAGCCGCGCCGCGGCGCGGGCCTTCGCGCCTCGCGCACCGAGGCGCGTCCGGCCCCGAAGAAGAGCGTCCGCACGCGGGGATGGTATCCGAGCCGGCCGTCTCCAGAGAGAGGCCGAAGTAGGGCCTGGTGTCCGCGAATCCGACTCGGAGCCGCCGAGACGGATCGAGGCTAGAATTGCGCCCTTTGAGGGAGGAGCACGTCATGAAGCACTTGAAGCTCGCGATACTGGCCGCCGCAGGTCTCCTGACCGCCGCCGCCGCCGCCCAGGCGCAGGAGAAGAAGATGGAGATGCCAAAGCCCGAGCCCGAGCACCAGAAGCTCGGCTACTTCGTGGGCAACTGGCACACCGAGGGAGAAATGAAGGACGGGCCGTGGGGCCCCGGCGGAAAGATGTCGGGCGAGTCCAAGTGCAGCTGGATACCCGGGGGATTCTTCGTGCTCTGCGACGACGAAGGAACGGGCCCGACTGGCAAGGTGCACGGGCTCGGCGTCCTGGGCTACGACGCCGCCGGGAAGGCGTACACGTGGAACGGCTTCAACAGCATGGGGGACAACGACCACGCCAGGGGGACGGTCGAGGGAAAGACCTGGACGTACCTCAACGAGAGCATGATGGGCGGCAAGCCGATGAAGGGGCGGTACACGATCATGGAGAAATCCCCCTCGAGCTACACCTTCAAGTTCGAGAGCTCTCCGGACGGCAAGGCCTGGAGCTCGCTGATGGAAGGCACGGTCACGAAGAAGTAGCCGCCGCATCGCTTCGGTCTGGACGGAGGAGGTCGCCATGAAGCACGCGAAGCTCGCCATCCTCGCCGCCTCGGCGCTCCTGGCGGCGGCCGCGGCCGCGCTCGCCCAGGAGGCGCCGGCCGCGCCGAAGCCGCCAGAGCCGCCGAAGCCCGTCCCCGAGATCAAGAAGCTCGCCTACTTCGCGGGGCTCTGGAAGACCGAGGGCGAGGTCAAGGAGAACCCCGTGATGCCCGCGGGCAGAATGAGCTCGACGGACAACTGCGAGTGGTTCCAGGGGCGCTTCCACCTGGTCTGCCGGTCCTTCGGGAAGGGCCCGATGGGGGAGACGCGCGGCCTCGGGATCCTCGGCTACAACTCCGAGGACAAGGTCTACACGTACTACGGCATCGACAGCCTTGGCCTTGCCGAGCAGGGGCGGGGACAGAACGACGGAAAGATCTGGACCTACACGAGCGAGTCGAAGATGGGGGGCAAGCCCGTCTCGGGGCGGTACACGATCACCGAGCTGACGCCGACTTCCTACACCTTCAAGTACGAGATGTCGTCGGAGGGCAGCCCGTGGGCCACGATTGTCGAGGGCAAGTCCACGAAGATCGGCTCGCGCCCGTCCGCGGAGACGACGAAGAAGCCTCAGTAGGAGAAGGTCAGGAGCCGGCCGGCCCTCTGCCGAGAAGTAAGCAGGAGTCAATCGAGTATTCCTGTCTTTCGTAGCGTCCTCAGCGTAGAATCGCCCCTTCATTGAAGAGGAGGATCGAATGGTGATTCGCAAGTCGGTTGCGGTTTTCGCGGGGGCCTGCCTGGCCGCCAGCGCGGCCCTGGCGGCGCAGCAAACGGAGGCTCCCAAGCCCGGGCCCGAGGTCACGAAGCTCGAGGTGTTCGCCGGCAAGTGGAAGGGGGAGTCCGACATGAAGCCAGGCCCGTGGGGACCCGGCGGGAAGATGACCTCCGAGGACACCTGTTCCTGGTTCGAGGGAGGCTTCCAGCTCGTCTGCCGCGGCAACGCCAGCGGCGCGATGGGCAAGCTCAAGGGCCAGTTCGTTCTCGGCTGGAA
>JBOGJK010000464.1:0-2143 GCA_050745345.1 Thermoanaerobaculia bacterium | reverse complement strand
GACGCCAACGAGGCGTACCGGCTCGAGTGCTACCTCTTCCACGCGCAGGGGGGCGCCTGGGCCGGGATCTCCGGGGACGCGCATCCTCTGCCCGCCGCGCGGATCCCGTTCCTTGGGTGCCCCGACTGCGAGCAGTGAACACGCGCGTCGCAGTCACGGGAGCCTCCTCGGCCCGCGCCGCTTCGAGGCGGCCGTCAGGAAATAGAGCGGGATCCCGAGCGAGATGAAGGCGAGGCCGATCGAGGACTCGCGGGGGCTCGCGAGGAGGGTATTGGCGACCAGCGCTGCGGCCGCGAGCACGAAGAGGAGCGGCACGAGAGGGTAGCCCGGCACGCGGAAGGGGCGCTCCATTCCCGGGTCCTTGCGGCGCAGCACGACGACGCTCGCGACCGCGAGCGCGAAGAAGATCCAGCCGCCGAAGACGACATAGGTGAAGAGCTGCGAGAACCCTCCGATGAAGAGGACGAGCACGCAGGCCCAGGCGGCCTGCAGCAGCAGCGCCGGCACCGGCGTTCGGAAAGTCGCGTGCACGCGCCCCATCCCTTCGAAGAAGAGCCCGTCCTTGGCCATCTGGTAGTAGGCGCGCGGGCCGGCGAGCACAAGCGCGTTCATCGCCCCGAGGATCGAGCAGACGATCGCCGCGGTCAGGAACTTGCCGCCCCATTCCCCCGCGACCTTTCGGATCGCCGTCAGCGCCACGCGCTCGGAAGAAGCGATCTCCTCCGGCGAGAGAACGTGCAGGTAGGCGAGGTTCGCGGCCAGGTACAGTCCGACGACGGCCGCCGTCCCCGCGACGAGGCCGCGCGGGAGGTTGCGCTGCGGCTCGCGGATCTCGCCGGCGGCGAAGGCGACGTCGTGCCATCCCTCGTAGGCCCAGAGCACGGCGACCAGGGCGACCCCGACCGCCGCGAGGCCGACCGGCCCGCCCGGCGCGGGAGCGGCGGAGGGGACCGCGGGGGAAGGCGCGAGGAAGATGACGGCGATCATGACGGCGAGGCCGCCGACCTTGAGCACGGTCAGGACGTTCTGCACGAGCGCGCCGCTGCGGACCCCGGCGACGTTGATCGCCGTGAAGAGCAGGATCGCGGCGAGGCTCGCGAGCTTCCCGCCGGCGGGCGTCAGCGGGAGGAGCCCGCCCAGATAGATCGGCACCGCCGCGCCCAGCGTCGCGATCGAGCCGGAGGTGGAGACGGTCAGCATCATCCATCCGCAGAGAAAGCCCGGCAGCCGGCCGAACGCCCGCGTGATGTAGGAGTAGATGCCGCCCGCGTTGGGCATCGCGGCGCCCAGCTCCGCGAGCGACAGCGCGCCCAGCAGCGTCAGAAGGCCCCCGGCGCCCCAGACGGCGAGCATCCCGGGGGCCGAGTGGACCGCCCGCGCGATCTCGGCGGGAACCAGAAAGATGCCCGACCCGATGATCGTCCCGACCACGAGCGCCGCCGTGTC
Organism: Thermoanaerobaculia bacterium; assembly: GCA_050745345.1. Lineage (GTDB taxonomy): Bacteria > Acidobacteriota > Thermoanaerobaculia > UBA5066 > Gp7-AA6 > DATBFU01. Next base: position 697 of record JBOGJK010000464.1, on the reverse strand, counting down.
GAAGAGGCCGAGCGCGCGAAGAAGTTCTTCGCCGGAATGCGGGCCCTTCCGGTCGTCACGCACGCGACTCCTCCCGGCAATTGGCGCGGAGGTTATCAGTCTTCTCCCTCTCCCTCCGGGAGAGGGGTGGAGTGAGGGGCGGACACGAGCAGCGATCCTTGCTTCGTCTTCGATCTGGCCGGTGGGATCAGCGCCCTCACCCTGCCCTCTCCCGGGGGGAGAGGGAAGAGGACGAGGGGAAGTCATAATGCGCCGCCATGGACGGGACCGCCGTCGTCCTGTGCGACGGGCTCTTCGCGACGATCAACGGCAAGACGGCGCACGGCCTGGTGCGCGGATCGGAGCGCTACCGGGTCATCGGCGTGATCGATGCGCCAACCGCCGGGCGCGACGCCGGAGAGGTGCTCGACGGTGTCCGCCGCGGCATCCCCGTCTTCGCCTCGCTCGCCGAGGCGCTCTCGAGCCTGCCGGAGAAGCCGGATTACGCGATCGTCGGTGTGGCGACCTCGGGAGGGGTCTTCACGCCGGGGCTGGAGAAGGCGCTCCTCGAGGCAATCGAGAGCGGCCTCTCGATCGTCAACGGCCTGCACCACCTGGCCGCCGATCAGCCGCGGCTGGCCGAGGCGGCGCGCCGCCGGGGCGTCACGATCACGGACATCCGACGCACGAAGAGCCCGGGGGAGCTCCACTTCTGGAC
>JBOGJK010000463.1:0-3367 GCA_050745345.1 Thermoanaerobaculia bacterium | reverse complement strand
AACTCCCGAGCGATCGGCTGGTCGACCAGGATGCTGCGGTCGGCGAGATAGAGAATCCGGCGCTTCCGTCCCGACTTCCAGAGCTTCCAGATGATCTGCGCGGCGGCGAATGTCTTGCCCGTGCCCGTGGCCATCGTGAGGAGAATCCGCCGCCGTCCTTCGAGCACGGCGCGCACGGCCCGGTTAATCGCGACGGCCTGGAAATACCGAGGAACCTTGACCGAGCCGTCCGGATTCCGAAGCTCGCGGTTGAACGGGATCGTCAGGTCCTTTGCGGCGTTCTCATCCTCGGGAACCTGTGAGCCGCGAAGGCGCGACCAGAGATCTTCGGGTCTTGGGAAGCCCTCGAGCAAGGTTTGCCTGCCCGTCGTGTAGTCGTGCTCGACGATGCCGTGCCCGTTTGTGGAGTAGGCGAACCGGACGTCGAGGATTTCGCCGTAGGCCATGGCCTGTTGGAGGCCGTCGGACGGTAGCTTGTAGTCCGCTTTGGCCTCGACGAGCGCGATCGGGAAATCGGGACGATACGAGAGGAGGTAGTCGGTCTTTTTCCCTGGATTCCGGCGGTGGCGGCGGCCGAGCGGAACGATCCGACCGTCCGTGAAGTACTTCTGCTCGTGGATCTGGTCGTCGTTCCAACCGGCCGCATAGAGCTTCGGCAGGACGTACTTTCGGCAGGTATCGGCTTCGTTGGACAAGCCCCAAGAGTTTAGGGCCTGTCGCTACTGCCCCGCGAGCAGGTTGTGGAATCTGGGGTCGCCCGGGGGCGGGCCGGCTGCGAACTGGCGAATGAGGGGGCGAGGCGGGTACTGATTTGTCAGGCCGGAGTGAGATCCGCGTAGCGCGCGACGAACTTCTTCTTGCCGGCGCGGTCGAAGTAGACGGTCAGGCGCGTGTCGTCGCCGGAGCCCTCCTGGGAGAGAACGACCCCGTAGCCGTAGCGCGGGTGGCGCACGCGGCGGCCGCGGCGCAGCGGCCTCTCGTCGAGGTCGGGCTCCGGCTCGAAGACTTCCTCGGCGCGGTCCCGTCCCCGCTCGGAGAGGGTCGGCCGGAAGGAGCGCCGGGCGGCGATGCCCCGCTCCTCGAGGGACTCGGCCGGTAGCTCCTCGACGAAGCGCGACGGCTGCCGGAACTGCACGCGGCCGTAGACGAGGCGCCGCTCGGCCAGCGTCAACGTCAGCTCGTCCTTGGCGCGCGTCATGCCGACGTAGAGCAGGCGCCGCTCCTCCTCGAGCTCCTCCGGGTCTTCGGCCGAGTTGCCGTGCGGAAGGTACCCCTCCTCGAGCCCGACGACGTAGACGGCGGGGAACTCAAGCCCCTTGGCGGCGTGCAGGGTGGAAAGCGTCACGGCGCCCGAGCGTGCCTCGGTGTCGGCGTCGGTCGCGAGCGCAACGGCGTCCAGGTACTCCGCGATGGTCGCGCCCTCCTCGTTCGACCGCTCGAACTCGCGGGCCGAGGAGAGCAGCTCCTCCAGGTTCTCCCGCCGCGCCACGTCCTCCGGCTCCTCCGACTTCTCGTAGAGCGCGGCGTAGCCGGTCGCCCGAAGCAGGTGCTCGAGCAGCGCCGACGGCGTGTCGCTCTGCGCCCTTTCCCGCAGGTCGGCAACCACCGCCCGGAACCGCGAGAGCGCCACGCGGGCGCGGTCCGAGAGGCCGGGCAGCGCCTCGCCCGAGACCTCCCACCACGACCGCCCGCTCTCCCGAGCCGCCTGCGCGATCCGCTCGAGGGTCGCCGACCCGATGCCGCGCGCCGGGACGTTGACGACGCGGCGGAAGGCGAGGTCGTCCTCGGGGCGGGCCGCCAGACGCAGGTACGCCAGCGCGTCCTTGACCTCGGCGCGCTCGTAGAACTTCATTCCCCCCACGACGACGTAAGGGATCCTGCGCCGCAGGAGCTCCTCCTCGAAGGCGCGCGATTGGGCGTTGGTGCGGTAGAGGATGGCGACTTCCGAAGCCGGCCGACCGCCCTCCGCCGCGGCGCGGGCGACCTCCTCGGCCTCCTGCCGGTCCTCCTCGAAACGCCAGAGGCGCACACGGGCTCCGGAGCCGCGGTCGGCGCGGAGACGCTTCGCCCGCCGGCGGCGGTTGTGAGAGACCAGCGCCGAGGCGGCCTCCAGGATGCCGGAGGTCGAGCGGTAGTTGCGCTCGAGGGCGACCACGCGCGCCCCCGGGAAGTCCGTGTCGAAGCGCAGGATGTGCTCGACCTCCGCCCCACGCCAGCGGTAGATCGCCTGGTCCTCGTCGCCGACCGCGCAGAGGGAGTCGGCCGCTTCGCCGAGCAGCTTGACGAGCGCGTCCTGCGACGTGTTGGTGTCCTGATACTCGTCGATCAGGAGGTGGCGCACGCGCCGGCGCTCGGCGGCGAGCAGCGCCGGCTCGCTCTGCAGCAGCCACACCGGCCGCACGATGAGGTCATCGAAGTCGAGCGCGCCGGAGGCCGCGAGCCGCTTCTCGTAGATCCGGTAGGCCCGCGCGATCCGCTCCCCGGCGAAGTCGCTCTGCGCCGATTCGAACTGCTGCGGGGTCATGAGCGCGTTCTTCGCGTGCGAGATGCGGGCGCGCACGGAGCCGGGAGGCAGGACCTGCTCGGAGACCCCGGCCTCCGCCATCGCCTCCTTGACCAGGGCCAGCTGGTCGGCTCCGTCGGCGATCGAAAAACGCGGGTCGAGCTTCGCCGGCGCGGCGTGCCGCCGCAGGAAGCGCAGCCCCCAGGAGTGGAAGGTCCCCACGAAGGAGAGGAGTGTGGCCCCGCCCAGCAGCCGCCGCGCCCTCTCCCGCATCTCCTGCGCCGCCTTGTTGGTGAAGGTGACGGCCACGACCGTCCTCGGGTCCGCCCCCGTCTCGACGAGGCGGGCCAGGCGGTGCGTGATGACGCGCGTCTTCCCCGATCCGGCGCCGGCCAGCACGAGCAGCGGCCCCTTCTCGTGCAGGACGGCCTGCTGCTGCTCCGGGTTCAGTCCGGAAAGAGATCGGTCCATCGGTTCATCCGTTCATCGGTTGATCGGGGGAACCGATTCTATGCTGGCGCCCCTCGATGTTCCGATGAACCGATGAGCCGATGAACCGATCAACCGATTAACCGATTCCCCCTCACTCCACCGTGACGCTCTTGGCCAGATTCCTCGGCTGGTCCACGTCGCAGCCGCGGCGCAGGGCGACGTGGTAGGAGAACAGCTGCAGCGGGACGACCGAGAGGATCGGCTGCAGCTCCGGAATCGTCTCCGGGATGACGAGCACGTGGTCGGCGATCGCCGCGACCGCGTCGTCCGGTCGCGTCGTGAAGACGATCGCGATCCCGTCGCGCGACTTGACCTCCTGCAGGTTCGAGAGGGTCTTCTCCCGCCACAGGTCGTGAGGGGCCAGCACCACGA
>JBOGJK010000462.1:0-3101 GCA_050745345.1 Thermoanaerobaculia bacterium | reverse complement strand
GCCCGTCCTCGTCGACGAGGTGTACCTCGACGCCGTCTTCGATCGCGGCGGCCGGCCCGCGTCGACGCACTCGCCGAACCTTCTCTCCTCCAACAGCCTGACCAAGTCGCACGGGCTCTCTTCGCTGCGCTGCGGCTGGACGCTCGCCTCTCCCGAGCTTACCGGGCGCATCCGCCGCGCCCGCGACGTCGTGGACGTCTCGGGGCCCATCCCCGCCGAACGGCTCGCGCACTTGGCCTTTCAGAACCTGGACCGGCTGTTGCAGCGGGCCCGCCGCATCGTGGAGCCCAACCAGCGCCTGCTGAGGGAGTCCCTGGCCGCCTGGGAGCCGCTCGAGTGCGCTCCCTTCGCCGCGACGATCGCCTTCCCGAGGTTCCGCGACGGCCGGGACGCCGGCCCCTTTACGGCGCGTCTCTTCGAGCGCCACGGCGTCGCCGTGGTGCCGGGCGCCTTCTTCGGCCTCCCCTCGCATTTCCGGATCTCGCTCGGGGGCGAGCCCGAGGCGTTCCGGGAAGGAATCGAGGTGATCGGCCGCTCTCTGTCGGAGGCGTGAGAGGCGGCCCCGGGGCCGGCGGCGGGCGGGGGCCCCTGCCGGCTATATCAATTGTGATATAGTTGAACCGCCCTCACTCCCACTCGATCGTCGCGGGGGGCTTGGACGTGACGTCGTACACGACCCGGTTGATGCCCCGCACCTCCCGCACCACGCGCGAGGCGATCGCGTCCAGCACTTCGTGGGGCATCCGGAACCAGTCGGCGGTCATGAAGTCGGCCGTCTGGACCGCCCGCACGGCCAGGACATGCTCGTGCGTGCGCATGTCCCCCATCACCCCGACGGAGCGCACCGGAAGCAGCACCGCGAAGGCCTGGGAGATCGCGTCGTAGAGGCCGGCGGCGCGGATCTCCTCGAGCACGATCTCGTCGGCCTTCTGGAGAATCGCCACCTTTTCGCGCGTCACCTCGCCCGGGATCCGAACGGCCAGGCCCGGCCCCGGGAAAGGGTGTCGTGTCAGGAACTCGCGCGGGAGCGCGAGCTCGGCCCCGAGCTGGCGCACCTCGTCCTTGAAGAGCTCGCGCACCGGCTCGATCAGTTCGAGGCCGAGCTTTTCCGGAAGCCCCCCGACATTGTGGTGGGTCTTGATGACGGCCGACGGCCCCTTGATCGAGACCGACTCGATGACGTCGGGATAGAGCGTTCCCTGCGCCAGGTAGCGCGCGTCCGGGATCCCCCGCGCCTCCCGTTCGAAGACCTCGACGAAGGTCCGTCCGATGATCCGGCGCTTCTCCTCCGGGTCCGACACTCCCGCCAGCCGCGACAGGAAGATCTCCGAGGCGTCCACCGCGCGGATCGCCACACCCAGGTGCCCGAACGCCTCCTCCACCTGCTGCCGCTCCCGCGCGCGCATCAGGCCGTGGTCCACGAGAATCGGATGGACCCTCTCGCCCAGGGCCTCGCGCAGAAGAACCGCCGTCACCGAGGAATCCACACCCCCCGACAGCGCGCAGATCACGGCGCCCGAGGGGGCCTGCCGCCGGATCGCTTCCACCTTCTCCGCGCGGAAGGAAGCCATCGTCCAGTCGGGCCGGGCCCCGCAGATGCGGAAGAGGAAGTTGTCGAGGATCGCCCCGCCGTGCACCGTGTGGCGCACCTCGGGATGGAACTGGAGACCGTAGAGGCGCTTGTCGGGGTTCTCGAAGGCGGCGATCGGACTGGAGGCCGTCGAGGCGATGACGCGGAAGCCCGGCGGGGCGGCCTTCACCGAGTCCCCGTGGCTCATCCAGACTGTCTGCTCGGGCTCGAGCCCGGCGAAGACCTCCGAGTCGGGCGAAACCCGCGCGACCGCGCGCCCGTACTCGCGTCCGCCCCCTCCCGCCACCTCCCCGCCCCAGGCATGCGCCATCCACTGCATGCCGTAGCAGAGGCCCAGAGCCGGCACCTGGAGCGTCTGCGGGTCCGCCGCCGGCAGCGGAGCCCCCGGCTCGTACACGCTCTGAGGCCCGCCGGAGAGAATCACTCCGGCCGGGGCAAGAGCCGCGATCTCCTCTCCCGAGGCCGTGCCCGGAAGGACCACCGAGAAGACGCGGGCCTCGCGGATCCGCCGCGCGATCAGCTGCGTGTACTGGGATCCGAAATCGAGGACGACGATCGGCCGAGCCGGCGCGCTCACGCGGCCCACGCCTTCCGGAGGAGGACGAGCGGCGCGGCCAGAGCGGCCGCCGGGAGCAGGGCCGCCGCCCCCGCGGCAAAGGGCGCGAACGCGACGGTCAGCGGCGCGAGCAGCGCTCCCGGGGCGCCGCGCGAGGCGGCGCGGTCCCCCCAGAGCACGAGCGCCCCCGTCAGAATGAGGAAGAAAGCCGAGAAGACGGCGCCGAAGCTGCGCCGGTAGGGAGAGCGAGACCGATCGGCCGCCCGGCCGAAGAGCGCCTTCTCGGCGAAGCTGACCGCGAGTACGAGCAGCAGCGCCGCCGCGTAAGCCGGGAGGAAGAAGAGCCCCGACTGCGCCAGGAAGCGCGCCTCGGGAGTCCATCCCGCCGAGGCGGAGCCCGCCCACTGCTCGAAGTACGGGTACATGCCGAATCCCGGATCGGCGCGCCCGTGGGTGAGCAGAAAGAGGAGCACGCCGAGGAGAAAGGCCGAGGGAAGAAGGAGGGCGATCTGACGGAGGAACGTCACAGCTCGAGGCGATTCTAGCGGATCACGGGTCAGCGCCGCGGCCTGATAAATTGCCCGCCGTGGCCCTGCGCAAGTCGACGCGGATCTGGCTCGCGATCCTCGCGGCCTCGTCGCTCGCTCTCCTGCTGGACGGAGCGCCGAACCGTCTCGGCGCCGCCGCCGATTTCTTCCAGATCGCCGCCCTGGTCTCGGGGACGGTGCTTTTCTGGCGCGCCGCCGCCGCCGCCTTCCGCCTGATCATCCGCCGGCTGACGCTTCGGCTGGCGTTCTCCTACTTCCTGATCGGCATCGTACCGATCCCGCTGCTGGCCGCGCTCCTCTTCCTGGCGGCCTACCTGGTCGCACACCAGCACATGGCCAATCGGCTTCGCCGCGAGATCACCGCGGTTGGCGAAGCGGCCGCGGGTGCCAGCAATTCCCACCCGGT
>JBOGJK010000461.1:0-2730 GCA_050745345.1 Thermoanaerobaculia bacterium | reverse complement strand
AGCCGCACGTTCACGGCGTTGCCACGCGGCAGAAACGGCAGCGGCGGCGCGCGGCGCAACCCCAGCTCTTCGCGCAGGCGGCACAGCTCTCCGTTGTGGGGGGAAAGGGCGAGACCCTGATCCACCGCCTCCACGGCCGGACGCTTGAGTCCGGCCAGCAGATACAGTTTCGCAAGGCAGAGCGAAACCTCCGGGTGTCGCGCTCGACCGGCGGCCAGCAGGCGGGAGATCTCGAGTCCCTCCCGCACGCGGCTGGCCTGGCCCAGGCAGAGCGCGTAGTTGGCGAGAATCACCGGCGAGATCGGCCGGCCCTGCCGCTCCAGGCGGCCGCAGTACTCGAAGAGGGCCTCTCCCGCCTCCTCGAAGCGGCCGCGCTTGACCGCGTCCCGGCCGCGCCGGACCAGCTCCTCCTCCGAGAGGTGCCTGGCGTCCCCCGAGAGGCCGATGCCGCTCATCCAAACATCATAGTCTCGAGCGCCGCGCCACAGCGATGGCTTGACTCGGTCCGGGCGTGCCGGGACTAGAATCCCCATGTTGCGAGGGAGCACGATGCCCGCCCCCAGCCCATCCGGGAATGCGATCGAGTTGACCTTCGAGGGGTGCGTTCAGGACTCGGAAGAGTACGGGAGCGGCCGCGACCAGATGGTTTCCCGCGTCTTCTTCTGGATCAAGCGGGTCGGGGCGCCGCCGGGCGACTTTCGGAGGGATCTGGAGCTCGTCGCCGGTGGTCGCTTCGCGAGGCTCCGGATCGAGCCGGCCGAGGGTTACACGGGACCGATGCTCTACGCCGACCTGCGGCAGACGGTGGGAGAGGACTTCGAGACGGGCCGGGTCGCGGTCGGGCCTCCCGTGGGATACAGCGGCCCCTTCAACCAGGAGGAGTTCGCGCGCCTCGCCACGACCTACTTTCGCGGCGTCGCGAGCGACACGGGCGCGATGCTCCGCCAGGAGGAGGGGCGGCCGCTGCGGGGCAGCCTGCGTGAGACCGCCCACGTGCGGCTGCGCCACAACGTCGAGGCCTCGCGCAGCACCGTCCGCTTCGAGGCCGACCCCGCGGAGGGGCGCGCCTAAATAACTTGTCACTTCAGCTTGCCCCCCGCCATCACGGGGCATGAAGATGCGCCTGCCCAACATGGCGCTCCAGCGGACTCGCCGTCCCTCGCTTCGCTCGGGTCGCTGCGCTCGCTCGGCTCGCCGCTGAGCGCCTTACCGTTTGGCGGCACCCGCCCTGCGTGAGGCGGCGGTGGCGGTAGAATTGGCGGGTTATGACCAAGGTTCTCGAGAAGGCTTTCGATGAGGCCTCGAAGCTCGGTGAGAGTGAACAGGACGCCTTGGGCCAGTGGCTGCTGGCCGAGATTGAGTCGGAGCGCGAGTGGGACCAGGCCTTCGCCCGGTCGCAGGATCTGCTTGCCCGACTGGCAAAGGAGGCCCTGGCGGAGCACCGTCGGGGCCAGACTGACGAGCTCGACCCGGACAAGTTTTGAAGTCGCGACGCACCGCGTCCTTCCGCAGGGCCTTCGCCGCCCTTCCGGAATCGGTTCGGGAACAGGCTCGCGTCGCCTACCGGCGCTTTCGGGAGAATCCGAACCATCCCAGCCTCAGGTTCAAGCGCGTGCATTCCACGGAGCCGGTCTACTCGGTTCGGGTCGGCATCGGCTATCGTGCTGTGGGAACGTTAGATGGCGACATCATGATCCGGTTTCGGATCGGCTCTCACGCCGAGTACGACGGCCTCCTTTCCCGGCGGTAACGCAGCCGCCGAACACGCGGCTAACCCCTGAATGAACACGCTTGGCGAGGAAATGGCTACTGCTAACGTCACGCGTTCGGGCGGCCCCTGGGTAGCTTACGATGCCGCAATCTGGTCGCTCATCTTCGCCGTGCTGCACACCCTGAGGGCTGCGGGTATCTTGGATTGCCGGCAGCTCAGGCCCAGAAGGCCTTTGAGCGCACCTGGTTCCTTATATATGACCTTTTCATTGCTGGCCTTTGTGGATTGGGCGTCTTCGTCGCGGTGGCACTAGCCAAAGGTAGGACGCGGGGGCGTACTGACCGCCTAATAATAACGAGCTCCGGGCGCGGCGGGATCCGCCGCCGCGTCCTTCCCCGGCTTGACGTACCTGTCGTACCAGGCGACGTAGCGCTCGAGCCGGTCGCGCAGGTACGAGGGCTTGCGCAGGCCGTGGTACTGGCCGGGGTAGATCACGAGCTGCGTTTCGACGCCCAGACTGCGCAACGCCTGGTACATCTGCTCGGAGTTCAAGAGGGGCACGTTGAAGTCCGATTCGCCGCAGAGAAAGAGCGTCGGCGTCTTGATCCGGTCGGCGTGCAGGAACGGGAAGGAGACCTTCATCCAGGCCTCGGTGTTCTTCCAGGGAGGCCCCAGCTCCGCCTCGTACTCCCGGATGTACTGGTCCGTGCCGTACCCCGCCAGGATGTTCGAAATGGAGGCGCCGCTGGTGGCCGCCGCAAAGCGCGTGTCCTGCGCGATGACGTAGTTGGTGAGCATCCCGCCGTAGCTCCAGCCTCCCACCCCGAGGCGCTTCGGGTCCGCGATCCCGCGCCGCACCGCGTCGTCCACGGCGGCGAGCACGTCCTCGGCGTCCTTGTGCCCCCAGTCGGCCCAGATCCCGAGCGAGAACTTCTCGCCGCGGCCGGAGCTTCCGCGCGGGTTCGACGCGACGACGACGTAGCCGCTGGCCGCCAGGATCTGCCAGTCGAGGTCGAAGG
>JBOGJK010000460.1:0-3973 GCA_050745345.1 Thermoanaerobaculia bacterium | reverse complement strand
CCTTGAGGCGCTGCAGGGCCATGGCGTCCTTGCGGAGGTCGATGCCGGTCTGTCTGCGGAACTGCTCGGCGACGAAGTCGATCAGCACCTGGTCGTAGTCGTCGCCGCCGAGGTGGGTGTCGCCGTTGATGGCCAGCGTCTCGAAGACGCCGTCGCCGACGTCGAGGATGCTGACGTCGAAGGTGCCGCCGCCCAGATCGAAGACGGCGATCTTGCCGCCCTTCTTCTGCTCCATGCCGTAGGCGAGGGCGGCGGCGGTCGGCTCGGGCAGGACGCGCTTGACCTCGAAGCCCGCGATCTCGCCGGCCTCCTTGGTCGCTTTGCGTTGCGAGTCGTTGAAGTAGGCGGGCACCGTGATGACGGCGCGCGTGACCTTCACGCCCAGATAGGCCGCGGCCGCCTCCTTCATCTTCGTCAGGATCATTGACGAGATCTCGGGCGGCGAGAAATCCTTGCTCCCGGCCTTCACGCGGGCGTCTCCGTTGGAGGCCGCCACGACCGTGAAGGGCACCATCTTCATCTCGTCGGTGACCTCGCCGTACTTTCGCCCCATGAACCGCTTGATCGAGAAAACGGTGTTGGACGGGTTGGTGATCGCCTGGCGCTTGGCCACCTGCCCCACCAGCCGCTCGCCGCTCTTGGAGAACGCCACGACCGACGGGGTCGTCCGGTTTCCTTCCGCGTTCGGGATGACGGCCGGGTCTCCCCCCTCCATCACGGCCACACACGAGTTCGTGGTGCCGAGGTCGATTCCGATGATCCTGCTCATTGCTTCGCTCCTTCCGCCTGACCGGACCCAGAGGCCGGCCAATTCGCGAAGCAAGATAGTAGGATCTTAGTCCGATACTGTCAATCTAAAACAGCGGGTTTCTAAGTCTTCTAGACTAAATCTATTCCACAACTTGTACGGACGGCTGGGCCTCTGGCGGTCGCGGCTGGGCCGGTCCGGGACGGATCTCCGCGACCGGAGCCAGAGTCCGATCGAAGGAGAGGTCGAGGTCGATCTGCCCGCGGGAGTCGCGACCGTAGAGCCCGAACTTCCCCTGCTCGGGACGCACGATGTAGCGGTAGGCGCGTCCCCAGGGGTCACGCAGCGCCTCCCCGCGGATGATCCCGCTGTTGGTGAGCTCTTCGAGGCCGCGGGGGTACCGCCCCGTGGCGTCGTAGTGGACCCGCACGGCTCGCTCGATCGCGGAGAGGCGGTCGAGCGAGACGGACTTGGCGAAGACTCCGAAGGGAGAGCCCTCGCCCCATGGGTGCAGCAGGAAGTTCCAGGGATTCTTCGGAACCCGCCAGATCGCGAGCGCCCCCAACAGAAGAACGCCGAGCCAGAGGGCGACGGCTCCGGCCGCGATGCCCCAGGCCGCAGCCGCAGCCGGCAGGGCTTCGGACTCCCCCGGCTCGAGCGCGAGGATCACCTGCGGGAGAGGTTCCAGCGCCCGACCCTCGACGATCAGTTTCCGCTCCAGCAGGTCGCAGAGCCCCTTCAAGACGTCGAAGTCGGAGAGGAAGGCGCTCTCCAGGATCTGGCCGACCGTGCGCCTGCCGTCGATCCACTTCCAGGTCTCCTGCTCGGCTCGCGAGCCGGCTTGCGCGCCCTCCTCGGGCGGACCCTCTCCGGCCGAGACCAGGCGAAGGCTCTCCATCCCCGGCGCCCGCCGGTAGACGAGGTCGTCGGAGCGGACCTTCTCGCGCAGCCGCGGCTGCTCGTCGTGGATCTGCGCCGCCTCCATCAAGACCGACTCCGTCGGGACCGGTGCCATGTGGTCCGCGTCGTACTCGATCTGCCCCTCCTGGCTGAACCGAAAGGTCCCGTCCGTCCACTGGAAGGCTCGCTGCAGCGTGCGGAAGATCTGGAGCCGCAGGGCTTCCTTCAAGTCCTCCGGAGTCACCAGCCGCTCGCGGATCAGGAGGAACCCGAGGCGCTGGCGCGTTTCCTTCTGGAGCTCGAGCGCCCGGGCGAGCTCCGCCTCGTTGACGCGGCCGGCCCGCAGAAGCAGCTTCCCGATCTGGTTGTCCTGGCGGTGCTTCCGGGACTCGGCCGAGACGATCTGGCCGCCGAGGAAGGAGATCGAGATGGTGTCGTCGTCGTTCTCGACGGAGAGCACGCCGCTCTTGCGCTGCAGGCCGAGCACCTGGAAGATGTCCGACAGGGAGAAAGCCTTGATCGTTCCCTCAAGCCCCATGAGACTTCCTCCAGGCCACGGCGTTGCCGCCGAGCCAGAGCGTCAGGGCCGCCGCGGCGGCGACCATCGTCAGCGGGCGCCATGGGAGCCCGGGAGCGAGCGGACGGATCTCGAAGAAACGCCAGCCGATCGCCGCCGCGGCCAGCGCGAAGAAGAAGGCGAGCAGCGCGGCGAAGCCCTTCGCGGGGTGTTCCGAGAAATAGGCGTGCGCGCCCGGCAGGATCAGCGAGAGGGTCCGGCAGGCCCGGTCGCGCCCGGCGATCCGCCGGTGCGTCTCGCGCGTCTGTTCGACGTGCGCCTCGATTCCCGGCTCCTCCCGGCGGATCTCCAGGCGCACACAGGGCGTGCAGAAGAGCGCGGGGTCTCCGTACCGCTTGCAGCGCGCGCAGAAGGGGCGGCCGCAGCGCACGCACTCCCCCGCGACGCCCCTCCGGCCGCGCCACCATGCCCCGCAGAGCGCGAGCAGAAGCGCCGCGAGCGGACCGAGCGTCGAGGGGGAGCGCAGAGCCCGAAGGAGCCCCCGCTCCGGCAGCCGCCCGGGCAGCCTGCGGCTCTTCGCCTGGGCGTTCCATCTCTCGATCCGCTCGCGCGCGTGCCCGACCGAGTAGGCTGCCGGCACGACGCGGGACAGCGTCAGACGGCTCGACCAGGCGTCCACACTCGTTTCGGAGACGGCGCGCGCCTGCGCGATCGCGCGGGCTTGGCCCTGGAAGTCGTACGACTCCCCGCGGGCCACGGAAAGGTTGTAGAGGGCCTCCGCCTCCCGGGGGTTGCGCTCCACGGCGGCCAGATAGTCCCGGATCGCCTCGCCGTAGTCCCCCTCCTCGAAGTGCACGTTGCCGCGGTTGACGAAGGCCCGGTAGTCCTTCGGTCCGGCCTCGATGGCGCGGTCGTAGAAGCCGATGGCGCGCTGCGTGTCCCCCGCGCGCTGGGCATACATGCCGAGCAGGAACCAGACATCGGGGTCCTCGTCGAAGACCGATGAGGCCTGGCGCAGGCCATCCTCCGCGGCGCCGTCCTCCCGCTGCTCCTCCAGGTCCACGGCGGCCACGTAGAGCGGCGAGCGCCGGATGATGTTCTCGCGTCCGATCGCGGTCAGCAGAGGCGGCACGATCGCCATGACGAGCAGGCCCACGGAGACGATCGTGCGCTCCGGACGCGAGGCGTAGGGAAACAAGATCACCGCCCACCAGAGCAGCAGCCACCAGGGTCCGAGCCCCGCGGCGAGCGGCACACCGAGCGCGAGCAGGGTCGCCGGCAGCCCGGCCCCCGGGCCGAACCGGCGGCCCGCCCACTCGCCGAAGTCGTGGCCGAGGCGCGGCCACGAGCGCACGAGCAGGATGACCACCGTGGCGAGCGCCGCCGCGCAGACGGCAAAGGCGAGCCAGAGCAGCAGCGAAGAGAGGAGCGCGAAGCGCGCCTCCCGCGTACGGATCAGCGCACCCCCCGCTTCCGGCAGGAGCGCCAGGGCCTCCCCGAACTGCCGCTGCCGGACGAGGAACCCGATTTTGGAGGCGACCGCGTCGAAGCTCGTCGCGTCGAGCGCGATGGCGGCGTCGTAAGCGCGGGCGGCCCGGGCGAGCTGTCCCTGCCGCTCCGCGCGGCGCCCCTGGTACACGGCGGTTCGCGAAAAGTCCGAGAGGTACCGCACGCCCACGGCCTGCGCGCCGCGCCGCAGGCGTGTCAGCGACTGGTTCGCCGTGGCATCGTCGTCCTCGAGGAGGGCGTTCAAGAACTCGAACCAGTTCGCCCGGTAGAAACCGCGCGTGACCGGCGGCGGAAGCGGG
>JBOGJK010000459.1:0-6537 GCA_050745345.1 Thermoanaerobaculia bacterium | reverse complement strand
CGTTCGAGCGTCATGCTGCCGGAGGCCTCGATCACGGGGGGGCGAGCCGATTGCCGCGCGATCCGGCACCACCGCGCGACTGTCTCGGGGGTCTGGTTGTCGATCAGAACGATGTCGGCGCCCGCCTCGAGCACCTGCCGCAGCTGCTCCTCCGTCTCGACCTCGACCTCGACCGGCATCGCGGCGGGCGCGCGGCGGCGGGCCGCCTGGACTGCGGCCGTCACCCCTCCGGCCAGACTCCGGTGATTGTCCTTGATCAGGACCTGGTCGAAGAGCCCGGCGCGGTGGTTCGAGCCTCCGCCGTCGGCGACTGCCATCCGGTCGAAGGCGCGCAGGCCCGGGGCTGTCTTGCGCGTGTCGAAGATGCGGCAGCCCGTGCCCGCGACCGCCTCCACGTAGCGCCGCGTCGAGGTCGCGATCCCGCACATGCGCTGAAGCAGATTCAGGGCGACGCGCTCGGCGGTCAGCAGGGCTCGGGCCTTCCCTTCCAGGCGGGCCAGCGTCGAGCCGGCGGGGGCGGAGGTCCCGGCCGGCGCTTCGTCCCGCCAGGCGAGGTTCGGGTCGAGCAGCGCGAAGGTTCGCCGCGCGACCGGCAGCCCCGACACGACACAGGCGGACCGGGCGAGCAGAACCCCCGCGGCCCGGGCGCCTTCGGGGACCGTCCAGTTGCTCGTGACGTCTCCCGTTCCCACGTCTTCCGACAGAAGTTCCTGGAGCCTCCGGTCGAGGGCCTCGCCCTGGAGCGCGGTCATGCGGCGGGGAGGATATCCGAGTCTTGTGAGTCGACTGTCAACAGTCGACAGTCAGCAGTCGGGGAGATCCGGATCCTGTCCAGTCGACTGTCGACGACCGACTGTCGACTCGCCTACGACAGCTCCAGCATCCGCAGCAGCGGCTTCTCCGCCGCGGCGCGCAGAGGTTCGGGCAGCACGATCTCGGGGCGCTCGTCGCGTAGGCACAGGTAGAGCTTCTCCAGGGTGTTGAGCTTCATGAAGGGGCACTCGTTGCAGCGGCAGCCGTTGTCCGGCGGCACCGGAATGTACTCGCGGTCGGGCGCGAGCTTCTTCATCTGGTGGATGATGCCTTCCTCGGTCGCGATCAGGAACCGTTTTCCGGGCGCCGTCGTGACGTAGGAAAGGATCGAGCGCGTCGATCCGACGTGATCGGCGTACTTCAGGATCGCCTCGGGGCACTCGGGGTGCGCGGCGAGCAGCGCGTCGGGGTACTTCGCCTTGAGCTTGACGATTTCCTTCTCGGAGAACTGCTCGTGCACGATGCAGGTGCCGGGCCACAGCGTCATCGCGCGCCCCGTCTTTTTCGACAGGAAGGCGCCCAGGTGGCGGTCGGGCGCGAAAAGGATCTCCTGGCCGGGCGGGATCGTCCGGACGATCTTCTCCGCGTTCGACGAGGTCACGATCATGTCCGAGAGCGCTTTGACCGCCGCCGAGCAGTTGATGTAGGTCAGGCTCACGGCTGCCGGATGCTCCTGCCGCCACGCGCGGAAGGCTTCCGGGGGACAGGAGTTCTCGAGCGAGCAACCCGCCTCCCAGTCGGGCAGCACGACCTTGCGGGTGGGGTTCAGGATCTTGGCTGTCTCCGCCATGAACCGAACCCCGGCGAACGCGATGATGTCCGCCTGGCTCTTCTGCGCGCTGCGCGAGAGGTCGAGCGAGTCGCCGACGAAGTCCGCGAGCTCCTGGATTTCCTCTTCCTGGTAGTAGTGGGCCAGAAGGACTGCATTTTTTTGACGCTTGAGGCTCCGGATCTCTTCCTCGAGGTCGAGCGTCGGATCGATCGACGCGAGGTCGGGCGGCGCGGGCTTGACCGCGGGCGCCGGATAACTCTCGAAGACCGTGGGGCGTGGCGAGCTCATGGCGTCGGGCAAGGATAGCAACAAGCGAAGGCGCTCGACGTTTCCCGGCTCCGGAGGCAACTGGCACGCCTCCTGCTGCGTATGAGAAGGCATGAGTCCTCTGGGCGGTCACCTTCGGACGGGCCGCATGGCCGCGCTGCTGGTGCTGCTGCTTCTGGCCGCGCTGGCGCTGGAGGTCTGGGGGATTCGCGCCTCGCTCTCCCTCTTCCTTCGCTGAGCGCCCATCCGCCCGCGCGGCCCGGCGCCGCCGCGATGTATATTTCCAAGGATATGGCGACGGAGCTGCAGGCCGGCAAGTACCACGGCCTCGATCCGGCCTCGCTGACCGCGGCCTACCGGAACATCTATCTCTCGCGGCGAGTGGACGATAAGGAGATCCAGCTCAAGCGCCAGAACCGCATCTACTTCCAGATCAACAGCGCCGGCCACGAGGCGGTCACGACGGCGGCCGGAATGGTGACCCGCCCGGGCTACGACTGGTTCGAGCTGTACTACCGGGACCGGGCACTCTGCCTTCAACTGGGGGTCACTCCCTACGAGATGTTCCTGCAAGCCGTAGGTGCCAGGGAGGATCCCGCCTCGGCCGGCCGGCAGATGCCTGCCCACTGGGGATCCAAAAGACTGAACTTGATATCCAAATCCTCGTGCACGGGGACGCAGTTCCTCCACGCGGTCGGAGCCGCCGAGGCAGGCTGGAGGATGGCGCAGATCCGGGAGCTGGCCGACCGGGGGGGCTTCCAGAGGGACGAGCTGGTCCTGGTTTCGAGCGGGGAGGGCCAGACTTCGGAGGGGGAGTTCTGGGAGGCCCTCTCCTCGGCCTGCAACCTGAAGCTGCCGGTACTCTTCTTGATCGAGGACAACGGATACGCGATCTCGGTGCCGGTCGAAGTGAACACGCCGGGGGGCTCCATCTCGAAGCTCGTGCGCGGCTTCCCCGGCCTCTTCCTGGCCGACGTGGACGGGTGCGACTTCCTGGAGTCCTACGACGCGCTGCGCTACGCGGCCGAATATTGCCGCACGCGCAAGGGGCCGGCCCTCATGCACGCCCACGTGATTCGCCCGTACAGTCACTCCCTCTCCGACGACGAGGCGCTCTACCGCCCGAAGGAGGAGCGGGAGCGGGATCTCGAGCGCGATCCGGTCGCGACGATGGCGCGCCTGCTCCTCTCGGAGGGGATCGTCTCGGAGGCGGCGCTGGCGCAGCTCAAGGAGGAAGTGGACGGCGAGGTCAACGAGGCGGCGGACCGGGCGCTCGCGGCAGAGCTGCCGGCGCCGGAATCCGCCTACGATTTCGTCTACTCGCCGGACGTGGATCCGACCTCCGCCGCGTTCGAGACTGAGCCGGTCTTCGCGGAGGCCGCGCCGCCCACGACGATGGTCGATCTGCTGAACGCCTGCCTGCGCGACGAGATGAAGCGCGACCCGCGCATCGTGCTCTTCGGCGAGGACGTGGCGGACGCCTCCCGCGACGAGGTGCTGGCCGAGTGCAAGGGCAAGGGGGGCGTCTTCAAGGTCACGCACAGCCTGCAGCGCCTATACGGCAAGGAGCGCGTCTTCAACTCGCCGCTGGCCGAGGCCAACATCGTCGGCCGCGCGATCGGCATGGCGGTGCGGGGTCTCAAGCCCGTGGTCGAGATCCAGTTCTACGACTACATCTGGCCCGCCTACATGCAGATCCACAACGAGCTCTCGAACATCCGCTGGCGCTCCGGCAACACGTTCTCCGCGCCGGTGGTCGTGCGGGTGGCGATCGGCGGCTACATCGGCGGCGGCGCGGTCTACCACTCGCAGTCGGGGGCGGTGCTCATGACCCACATCCCGGGACTGCGGGTCGTGATGCCCTCCAATGCCCTGGACGCCAACGGCCTGCTGCGCACGGCGATCCGCTGCGACGACCCGGTTCTCTTCCTCGAGCACAAGCACCTCTACCGCCAGACGCACAACAAGGCGGCGTATCCGGGGCCCGACTACATGGTGCCCTTCGGGAAGGCGAAGCTCGTGCAGGAGGGCGGGGACGTCACGATCGTGACCTACGGCGCGACCGTGTACCGCGCCTGGCAGGCCGCGCAGGCTTTCACCGAGGAGACGGGCAAGTCGGTCGAGATCCTCGACCTGCGCAGCCTCTCCCCCTACGACTGGGAGGCGATCGCCCGGTCCGTCCGGAAGACCAACCGCGCGCTCGTGGTCTACGAGGACACGATCTCCTGGGGCTACGGCGCCGAGATCGCGGCGCGCATCTCCTCGGAGCTCTTCGTCTCCCTCGACGCGCCCGTCGAGCGCGTCGCCGCGACCGACACCTTCGTGGCCTACCAGCCGAAGGTCGAGGACTTCATCCTCCCGCAGGTCTCCCACATCCGGAAGGCGCTCGACCGAGTCGCGGCGTTCTGAGCGGCGCCGGCCGAGCGGCGGACCGCTCGCCCCGTGGAATGCTGGCAAGGCTGCTGGTATCATGACTGGCATGAGCGCGGCGAAGAAAGTCACGGTACAAGTTCCACGGGATCTGCTGCGGAAGGCGCAGAAGTCGACGCGTCAGGGGGTCACGGCTACGATTCGCAGGGGCCTGGAGCTGGTCGCGGCGGAAAGGGCCTACGAGCAGCTCCGGCGGCTTCGCGGTCGGGTCACTTTCTCGCTCGATCTGGACGCCCTGCGGGAAGACCGAGCGTGATCGCCGTCGATTCGAGGAGCTTCATCGCCTACCTGTCCGGGGCGGATGGTTCCGATGTCGAGGAGGTCGAGAGAGCGCTGACCGAGAGCCAGGTCTGCCTGCCGCCCGTCGTGGTTACCGAACTGCTCTCCGACCCGAAGCTTCCGGCCTCCGTCGTCTCCCTTCTGACCGAGCTGCCGGTCCTCGAGGTGACCGAGGGTTATTGGCCGCGGGCTGGACTCCTTCGCGCTCGTCTCCTGTCCTCGCGGCGCAGGGCGCGCCTGGCGGACACTTTGATCGCGCAGAGCTGTCTGGACCACGACGTGCCTCTGATCGCCAGAGACGAGGACTACCGGCATTTTGCGCGCCTCGCCGGCCTGAAGCTGTTTTTCTAACCGCGCCGGACGCCGCGCGGCTGGAGGCGGTTGACCTGCCGGCAGGACAGGATTGTCACCCGGGTGACGGGAATTTTCCCCCCGCCACGGCCGTAAGCCTCGCTGCGGCAAGGGGCTTCGAATGGTATGAACCGTGCAGTGACTCTCATCGTACAGAGACACAGGAGGCACGGCGATGAGATGGCAACCGGTGCAGCTCGAGCGGGACTGGGAGGCGAATCACCGCGCCCTGCGCCGATGCCACGGTTGCGGCGCCTACGCCCGCCCCGCCGAACAGATCAACGGCATCCTGCGCTGCGAGCGGTGCGTCGAGCGCGCGCGCCGCGAGCGCTCGCGCGAGCGCGAGGATTCCGACGCGACCAAAGTCGATTTCCTGATCTGACCACGGCCGAGGTGTCATCCCGAGCGAGAGCGAGGGACCCCGTACTCGGCAGGCCCGTCGCCTCGGAAGGACATTGCGTCGGGGCGGATACAATCCCCGCCCGGTGAAGTCGGACCACCGAGCGCGGCACCTGCGCACCGAGCGCTACGCGGCCGGCCTCTTTTCGGCGGTCTTCCGGGCTCCCGATCTGGCAATCGCGGTGCGTCCCGGCCAGTTCGTCATGCTGGACATCCCGGGCCGGCTGCGCCCCTACCTTCGCCGCGCCTACTCGGTGGCCGACGCGCGGCCGGAGAGCGGGGAAGTCGAGTTCCTGGTCAAGACGATCGGCGCCGGCACCGCGGCGCTCGAAGAGCTGCCCGAGAGCGCGATCGCGAGTCTCCTGGGCCCACTCGGCAACTCCTTCTCGGTCGGCAATCTGCCGCGGGGCATGCGGGTTGCCGTCGTCGCCGGAGGAATCGGCGCGGCGCCCTTCCCGCTCCTCTACCGGGCGCTGGCGAAGGCCGGTGTTCCGGGAGATCTCTTCCTGGGCGGCCGCGGCAAGCGCGACCTCGCCTTTCGCGGGCGCTTCGACGGAGTCGTGACCGGCGAGACGTTTCTCGCGACCGACGACGGCTCCCTCGGCGAGAGAGGCGTCGTGACGGAAGTCTTCCGGAATCGGGCCGAGGAGATCCACTATGCGCGCGTCTTCGCCTGCGGACCGATGCCGATGCTCCGGGCCCTCGCCCGGGTGGCCGAGGAGCTGGCTCTGGCGGCGGAGTTCTCGACCGAGGCCGAGATGGGGTGCGGCTTCGGCGCGTGCCTGGGATGCGTCCTCCCCGGAACCGACAAGCCGTTCCTCGTTTCGTGCACGGAGGGTCCAATCCTCCCGCCGTCGAGGATCCTCTGGGAGAAGCTCGGCTCATGACGCCTTCGCTCGAGGTTCGGCTGGGGCCGCTCGCGCTGCGAAACCCGATCCTGACCGCCTCGGGCACCTTCGGCTACGGCCTCGAGTTCACCGACTTCCTGGATCTCTCGAAGCTCGGCGGCCTCTGTACCAAGGGCCTGTCGCTCGAGCCCCACGCTGGGAACTTCCCGCCGCGCATCTGCGAGACGCCGGCGGGGATGTTGAACGCGATCGGGCTGCAGAACGTGGGCGTGGAGGTCTTCCTCGAGGAGAAGCTGCCGAAGCTCAGAGCCCTCGGCGCCACCGTGATCGCCAACGTCTGGGGGGACCTCGAGGAGGACTACGTGACGGTCGTCCGCG
>JBOGJK010000458.1:0-7971 GCA_050745345.1 Thermoanaerobaculia bacterium | reverse complement strand
GTTGACCCCTAGTGCGCGGTCAATGGGTCGTCGTCGGCAGCGGGCCCTCGAGACCCGGCGACGTGGCCACGACGGCGTTCTTGCCGCCGCGCTTGGCGCGATAGAGGGCCGCGTCGGCCCGGTCGATGAGCTCCTTCTTGCCGGTGGCGTCGGCGGGGTAGGCGGCAATGCCGATGGAGACCGTGACGCGGATGACGTCCTCGGTCTCGGGCGGCCGGAAGAGACGCTCGTCGATCCGCCGGCGGATTCGCTCGGCGACCTCTCCCGCGACGGCGGTCGGCGTCTCCGGCAGGATAACCGCGAACTCTTCGCCGCCGTAACGGGCCACCAGGTCCATGTCGGTTCGGACCTCGCTGCGGATCTCCGCGACGATCCGTTCCAGGATTGCGTCGCCGACCGGGTGGCCGTAGCGGTCGTTGATGGCCTTGAAGTCGTCGATGTCGAGCAGCAGGACCGAGAGCGGGCGCCCCTGGCGGTCGGCCCGCCCGAGCTCTCGCTGCAGCGACTCCTGGAAGTGGCGGTGGTTGTACGCCCCGGTCAGGCCGTCCCGAATGCTCTGCTCCTTCGCGTCGGCGTAGCGCCGGGCGTTCTCGATCGCCGTCACGGCCTGGTTGGCGAAGATCTCCAGGGCCTGGATCGTCTCGAGTGTGGGGGCCTGTCCGCTGCGGGGCTCGTCCACCGACAGACACCCGACCAGGCGCTCTCCCGAGACGAGCGGGATGAAGAGCATGTCGTAGGAGCGCCAGCCGTTGGCGGTCCGGCGCCCGGGTGCGGCCGTCACGACATCGAACCGCCCGATCTCGTTGGAGGCGCGATCGCGCACGTAGAACGACTTGGAGAGGCGGTTGCGTTCGGTCCAGTGCCGCGTGATCTCGGCGGCCGGGACCTCCTGCCCCTGGATCTCGGCCCACCGTTGGTCGAGGCCGTACTGCGCGCGCCGGACGAAGAGGTCTCGCTCCGCTTCGTAGAGCGAGAGGAGCACCGCGTCAAAGCCCAGGCTGCGGGCCACGGCGGTCACGATCGATTGGAAGAGCGCGTCGGGGTTCAGGTGGCGCTTGACCTCGTTGGAGATCTCCAGAATCTGGTGGAGAGTCTCGGCGCGCTCGCGGTTGCGCTCGGAGAGCTCGTGGACCTGCGCGCGAATGGCCCGGTCCTGGAGGACGAGCGCGATCTGGCCGGCCAGCGCCCGAAGGGATTGCACCGCGGCGGGCGAGTGGAGGGCGGCAAAGGAGCTCTCGAGGATGAGCAGTCCCGTCGAGAGCTCGTAGGTCGAGAGACGCGCGATCAGCTGATGGCGGGTCGCCGGGGAGAGCGCCACCTCCCGCTCCCGGCCGGTCCGGGCCCAGACGGCTTCCGCCGCGGAATCGAGCGCCTCGTCGAGCCGGCGGCTGCGAACCCACTCGCGAATCTCCTGGCGTCCCGCCGTCGCCGACCCTTCGAGATGGATCTCCATGCCTTCTCCGGAGTCCTCCACCCACTCGACGAAGGCCATGGCCTCGACCGGCAGCAGCCGCCGCAGCGCCTCGAAGGACCGGCGGTAGCGGTCCTGGCGCGCTCCGAGCGAGAAGATGTTCGAGATCTCGCGCATGACGTCGAGCTCCCGGTTCTCTCTCGCGACGCGGTTGTACTTCTCTTCCATGGAGGAGAAGCCCCGCAGGACGAAGGAGGCGAGCACGACGGGGAAGAAGGCGAGCAGCAGCCCCGCCACACCGTGGTTGCCGTAGATCAGGATCTCGAGCGCCACGATCGGCACGAGCAGCAGCAGCGCCACGAGCTGGAAGAGCCCCATGCCGAGGAGGCGGTCGGGAGGCACCAGACGCCCGAGGGTCAGATACGCGAAGACGAGCAGCGTGTTGATGAAGAAGAAGACGAGCAGGACCACCGCCGCGGCGACGGCGACGGCCACGGGGCCGGCCGCCGGCTGGCGCAGGGCGCGGAAGAGGAGGGCGGCAACACCCCAGGAGAGGGCGAGCTGCGACAGGTCGAAGGCGGTCGAGAGCGTCAGGCGGCGGGAGCGCGCGAGCAGCTTGGCCACGACGTCGGCGGCCAGGCAGATGAGGATCGTCGCGCCGGGCGAGTCGAGCAGCAGGATGGCCGGAACCAGGGCCGCCGCCTCGAGCCCCAGGAAGTTGCCGGCGTACCGTACGCGGAGGCGAAACGCGAGGGCGGTCAGGCCCGTGAAGAAGGCGATCTCGAGGCCCTTGCCCGCCGGGATCGAGGGCAGCTCGAGGAGGAAGAGCAGGCCCGCCGCGGCGATGACGGCGATCTGCAGGACCCGGAAGGCCTGATCGCGCCGGTCAGGCGCGGGGACCGTGAGGGACGCGCTCATGCGCGCCGGCGCGGCGCCCTCATTTCCCCTTCTTCCAGCGGATGACGCCGTCTTTCAGGAACTTCTGGAAGATCATCAGGACCTCGAGCTCCTTGATCGGCGAGATCTTCATGATCGCCTTGACGTCCCACTGCCCGTTGATCCGCGAGAGGACGAACCCCTCGTGCGGGGAGAAGGTGCGTTCCGTGATCTCGGAGATCGGGATCGCGAGCTCCGGCACCTTCTCTCCCTTGACCCCGTCCTTCTCGAGGCTCTGCTTGATGATCCGCTCGGCGTCTCGGATGCCCTCGGCCGCGCGCCCGTCGGACGGGCTCAGGTCCGAGGCTACCTTGAACATCCGATAGGCCGTCTGCGGGTCCTGCGTCAATTGCGCCATCCCCCGCTGGAGGAAGTGCTCCACCTCCTCTGCGGCGATCGCGCCGCCGCCGGCCACGAACCGCTGGCGGCGCGCGGCGGCTTCGACGAGGGCCATCGTCTCGCCGCGCAGCCCCTCGAAGACGAGGCGCGAGACGTTGAACTCGGCGTTGTGCGTCTGGAGCGCGATCTCCTCGATCGTGCGCTGGCCGTCGATGTAGGGAACGATGAGCTTCTCCTGCTCCGAGAGGGTGTCCAGATTCAGGGGCCTGACGATCCGGGGGACGATCTGGTTGTCCGGGATCTGGGCCCGGATCTGCTTCCACTCGTCGAAGCGGCGCAGCCCCTCCATGATGATGCCCGTGACGTCGAGCGACAGGGGCACCATCTTCAGCTCCGGCAGCTCGCCGTCGACGAACTCGAAGTTGCCCTCCTGCCAGAGGAAGACGTCGTAGATCGACTCCTCCGCCTTCTTGCGCATCAGGCGCAGCAGGTCGGTCTCGGCGATCGCGTTGATCATGACCAGGATCTTGCCGAGCAGGATGTTGGACTCCTCCTGCACCTCCATGGCCATCTTGAGCTCCTCCTCGGTGATGTAGCCGTGGGAGACGAGGAAGTGCCCGAGGTACTCGCGCTGGTCGGAGGAGGAGGAGGAGTTGATCCGGCCGTTCTGGAAGTAGATCCGCTTCTCGACGCCGCGCCCTTCGATGAGCAGAGTCCCGCTCTTCTGCCCGAGGGACAGCCACTGGAGCAGCTCCGAGAGCTGCATCGTCTTCAAGTTGCCGCTGATGCCCACTCGATTGTCCGGAGGCGATCTATTTTAGCCGAAAAGGGATAGACGCCGCGCCGCGGCGCAATCGTCGGGCCGGCAGGGCGGCCGCGGCCCTACTCCATCGGCGGGTCGTAGGAAGGAATCCCGGTCACCGCCTCGCCGATGATCAGCGTGTGGATGTCGTGGGTGCCTTCGTAGGTGTACACGCTCTCGATGTTGGCCAGGTGCCGGAAGACGGGGTACTCGTTGACCACGCCGTTGGCCCCGAGCGTCTCGCGCGCGAGCTTCGCGCACTCCCGGGCCACCCAGACGTTGTTGCGCTTGGCCATGGCGACGTGATGGGGCTTCAGGGTCATGGCGTCCTTCATGGACCCGAGCTTCCAGGCCAGAAGCTGTCCCTTCGTGATCTCCGTGATCATCCAGGCCAGCCGCTCCTGAACGAGCTGGTGGGCGGCGATGGGACGGTCCCTCCACTGCTTGCGGCTCTTGGCGTACTCGAGGGCCGCGGAGTAGGTCGCCATGGCGCTTCCGATGGCTCCCCAGGCGACTCCGTAACGCGCCTGCGTGAGGCAGGACAGCGCACCCTTCAACCCTTCGACTCCGGGCAGGATCGAGTCGGCCGGGATCCGGCAGTCCTCGAAGGCGAGCTGCGAAGTCACCGACGCGCGCAACGACATCTTCCCCTTGTGCTCGAAGGTCGAGAATCCCTTGGTCCCCTTCTCGACCAGGAAGCCGCGCACGACCCCGTCGAGCTTGGCCCAGACGAGGGCCACGTCGGCGATCGAGCCGTTGGTGATCCAGGCCTTGGCCCCGTTCAAGACGTATCCGCCGCCCTCCTTGCGGGCCGTCGTGCGCATCCCGGCCGGGTTCGAGCCGAAGTCGGGCTCCGTCAGGCCGAAGCAGCCGATCGCCTCCGCCTTCGCGAGCCTCGGGATCCAGCGGTCCTTCTGCTCCTGCGAGCCGAAGGCGTAGATCGGGAACATGACGAGGCCCGACTGGACCGAGACGAAAGAGCGCAGGCCCGAGTCACCCCGCTCCAGCTCCTGCATGATCAGGCCGTAGGCGATGTTGTCGAGCCCCGGAAGGCCGTACTCGGAGATGGTCGCGCCGAAGAGGTGCATCTGGGCCATCTCGGGGACGAGCTCCTTCGGGAAGCGCCCTTCCCAGGCGGCCTCCTCGATGATTGGGAGGACTCGGTCCTCGACCCACCCCCGCACCGTGGCGCGCACGAGGCGCTGCTCCTCGGTCAGCAGCACGTCGCAGTCGAGGTAGTCCACGCCGTCGAATGCCATAGGGGTGCGAATGCTATCTCAGATCGCGACGTCCGATGGCGGCGTCCGCAGCAAGCCGGATTGAATTAGACTTTGCTGATTCATGGGCGTCTTCCAGAGCGGTTCGGCCTACAACATGGCGCGAGACATCGCCGACGGCTACATCATCACGACCGAGCTGACCTTCAAGCAGTTCAAGGACCCGGACTTCAAGAGCTTCCTCTTCGAAGCCGACCGACTGCTGCGCGAGATCCGGGGCAACCCCGCTCCCGCCGACGACGTGATGGCGACGCAGAACCGGCAGCGCCGGATGCAGCGCCTCCAGCAGGCCCTGGTCATCGCGAACAACGTCCGCAGCCGCCGGCGGTAACTGCATCCCGCTCGGGTCGCAGCAGCGAGAGGCACGGCTTGTTCGTTTCGGACCCGCCTTGATCGGTTCGTCGAGGGCCAACGCGCGGCGGGCCGCGCTCGTCAGCGTGGCAACTCTTCTCGTCCCGTTCGTGGTGTTGACGGCAGGCGGACGCTACCTGGGCAGCGGCGATTCGGTTCCGGCCGAACTGCTCCCGATCTCCGTGCTCGGCGACGGCGATCTGGCTTTCGACGAATTCGTGCAGTCGGGACATCCGCTCCCTTACTGGGGTCAGAGAGTGAACGGACGGGTCCTCTCGAACTATCCGATTCTTCCCGGCGTGCTCAACGTGCCGGTCTACGCCGCGGCACGCGTCTGCGGGGTTTCGCTCTACGCCGAACGGTTCTCGCTCTCCCTGCTGACTTGCGCCCTGCTCGTCTCGTTTTCGGTAGTCTTTTTGCATCGTTGCCTCCTGGCGCTCGGCGGCTCGGAGAGCGAGGCGGCGCTTTTCGCGTTCGCGTACTTCTTCGGAACGGCGGTTTGGAGCGTTGCGGGCAAGGGACTCTTTCAGCACGGCCCGTCCGTGTTCTTCCTGGCTCTAGCTCTGCTTCTTCTCGCGAAGGATCGGCCCCGCTGGACGGCGCTTGCGGGCTTTGGGCTCGCGATGGCAGTCGTGAACCGCCCGACAAACGCGTTGGTCGCTCTGCCGCTCACCGTTTTCGCGATTCGCTACCGTCAGCGAGGCTTCCTCGGGTACGTGGCTCTGGCGGCGATTCCGGCCGCGCTTCACGCGCTGTACACCTGGAGCTACTTTGGAACGCCATTCTCATCGACCCAGCCGGTCACTATCGGCCAGTTCAGCGGAACCTGGACCGAGGGACTCGCCGGACTGCTGCTCTCTCCTTCGCGCGGTCTCTTCGTTTTCAGCCCGTTCCTGCTGTTCTGTATTCCGGCGTCGGTCATGGCCTTTCGGAAAGGGGAGCCGCGGCTCTACCGGTATCTGACGGTCGCCGTCGTGCTCGAGCTCGCTCTCTACTCGCGATGGGACAACTGGTGGGGCGGGCATACCTTCGGCTACCGTCTCTTGATCGAGCTCGTCCCCCTGCTCGTGCTGATCCTCGCGCGACATTGGAGGAGGTTCGCGGCGTTTCGGGGGTCGATGCCGGTCTTCGGAGCCCTTCTCGCCTTGTCGGTCGCTGTGCAGGCCCTCGGCGCGTGGGTCTTTCCGAGCGGTTTCAACACGAACATCGACCGGGAGCCGTGGCGCCTGTGGACGCTCGCCGATTCCGAGATCGTGCTGGATGTCCAGAAGCTCACAGGGAAGGGAAAGCCCTCCGGCCTTTCGGAGTTCGCTCCCAACGTGCCCTCGGCCGCGCCTCCAAAGCCCGTCTGGTGGTCGGCGGATGCCGACGATGAGTCGATCCCGGGCCATCTCGACTGGCCACGTGAGGGGGCCTTCGTCCGTCGAGAGCTCGTTGTCAGAGGGTGGGCGGGCTCCGGAGAAGGACCGGTCGACGTTCAGGTGCTGTTGGGGTCCGGCGAACCGGCCCTTTCAGCCAGTCGGCACAACCGCCTCGATGTCTGTGGCGTCTTCCCGGAACTCGGCGATTGTCGTCGAATCGGATTCGGCGTTACGATCCCGAGCAAAGGCGGACGCCTGCGCGAATCTCTGGTTTCCGTCGAGCTTCGCGACTCCCGGGGTCACGTGCGGCGGCTGGGGCCCGTGCGTTTCTATTGGCGGGGCTGAATCGGGGGGCCGTCGGGCCAACACGATTCCGAGGCTTCCCGATTCTCGCGTTCCGAGCGTCTCAGAGAGACGACGGACGCGACACCGTGATGAAGCCCCATCGGCATTCGCCGAGCGACCCCCTTATAATCCACGCCCTTTTATGGCGACAACCGCGATCCGGCACATCGGGGAGAAGAGCGGCCAGACGGCGACGGTCGAGGGCTGGCTCTTCAACAAGCGCTCCTCGGGGAAGATCCAATTCCTGATCGTCCGCGACGGCACGGGATACCTGCAGACGGTCGTGCCGAGGGCCGAGGTCTTGCCCGAGACGTGGGAAGCGGCCGAGAAGGCGACGCAGGAGTGCTCGCTGCGTGTGACGGGCGCGGTCCGCGAGGATGGGCGGGCGCCGGGGGGCTTCGAGATGACGGCCTCGGAGGTCTCGATCCTCGGCACCTCGGAGGGCTACCCGATCACGCCCAAGGAGCACGGCGTCGATTTCCTGATGGGGCTGCGCCACCTCTGGATGCGCTCCTCGCAGCAGCACGCCGTGCTTCGCGTGCGCTCGGAGCTGGAGCAGGGGATCGCCGACTTCTTCTACGAGCGCGATTACGTCCGGATCGACTCGCCGATCCTGACCGGGTCCTCGGTCGAGGGCACGTCGACCCTCTTCGAGACCGACTACTTCGGCGAGAAGGCCTACCTCTCGCAGTCGGGGCAGCTGTATCTGGAGCCCGCGGCGGCGGCCTTCGGAAAGGTCTACTGCTTCGGTCCCACCTTCCGGGCGGAGAAGTCGAAGACGCGGCGGCACCTGACCGAGTTCTGGATGGTGGAGCCGGAGGTCGCCTTCCTCGAGTTCGACGGGCTCTGCGAGCTGGCCGAGGACTTCATCGTCGCGCTGGTCGGCCGGGCTCTCGACCGGTGTCGGGAGGAGTTGAAGCGGCTCGAGCGCGACACCTCGAGGCTCGAGAAGGTGCAGAAGCCCTTCCCGCGCACGACCTACCGCGAAGCGATCGGGAAGCTCTCCGCCAGGGGATTCCCGGTGAAGTTCGGCGACGATCTGGGAGCCGACGAGGAGACGGCGCTGGCCGAGGGGCTCGAGCAACCGCTGATCGTTTCGCGCTTCCCGACGGCGATCAAGTCCTTCTACATGCAGCCGGACCCGCAGGA
>JBOGJK010000457.1:0-8499 GCA_050745345.1 Thermoanaerobaculia bacterium | reverse complement strand
CGCCAGAAGCTCGTCGTGCAACGGGGCGAAGAGGTGCGCCGTATCGATGCGGCCGGCCGGTTCCATTGGGGCGAGTCTATGCGCTCGAGAAAATGGGAGACGTCGCGATCAGCCCGGGCTGGCCTCGCTTCGAGCTAGAGGCAGCGAAGGATGCGGGGCGTCTGGTCCAGGACGAGCGTGAAGCTGCCCAGGGGTTGGCTGTCGTCCAGGCGGAGAACGGTGAGCGTCATCGTCCGGTCCCGTACGAGGCCGGAATACCGGGCCGGACGCTTTTCCGGCTGCCAACCCTCGAAAACGACGGGAGGCGTGAACCACCAGGATCCGAGGAGGTCGAAGCGGCCGGAAGGGCCGACGAGGAAGGGCTCGTCGACGGAGCCGGCGGCGCAGTCGAACTCGACTTCGGCGCCCGCAGGCGAGATCGCCAATCCCACGTGATCGCCGCCCCAGGTCCCCCGCAACCGAATCGAGCCGCGAGGCGCCACCACGCGCGTGGGTGGACGGCGCGGCCCCGGACCCGTTACGCTCGCCGGACCGGCCGCCTCCTGCGCCGCCGAGGTCGACGGCGGCTCGGTCGGCAGCCTGTCTGAGCAGGCAATCAGAGTCAGCGGCAGCGCCGCGCCAAAGAGCACGGCCAGGCGGCAACGCGCCGCCCCGCGACCAACCACTCGACCGAGGCAAAGCACGGCAGAACGACCGGGAAGATGATACGCCGTTGCAGCTCCGCGGGTGCAGGACGGCGGGGTCGCGTTTGGCTCCTCAGGTAGGACTTGAACCTACAACCCTCCGGTTAACAGCCGGATGCTCTGCCATTGAGCTACTGAGGAGCAGAGCGGGACCGGGAAGGATAGTGGGTCGGCACCGAGGAGTCAAACCATCCTTACCGCCGACGCCCGCGTCATGGCCGGGCGCGGGCGCGCGGCCCGACAGAGCGACTTTTCGCGCGCGGCAACGAGAAGAGGAGATCCGCTGAGACCGACCGGCGTCCCGGCCTACTGCCCGGAGTCGGGCTCCCACGAGGCCCAGGCCACCTTCCAACGCGGCCCCTCCGGCGCGAGGCGCACTTCGAAACGGTAGGAGGCGGAGGACGGGAGAAGTCCCGCCACACCCGCCGCCTGCCGCGGCTGGCCCGAGAGGTCCGCCCGGAACCGGGCAAGCGCCGCGCCTTCCGCGCGCTCGACCGTGACGTCGTGGAGCGCCACGTCCACGATCTCGTAGGCAGCGAAGTACCCGCGCAGCATCTGCTCGACGTCCGCGCGCGCGTTGGCGGAGGCGTCGCGGTAATCATTCGCAAGCTGCGCGACGACAGCGGACGCGTCGCGCTCCCGAGCGGCCTTCACGATCCGGTCGAGCGCCTCGCGAGCGGGGTCCCCCTTCTCGGCGCAACCGGAGAGCAGGGCGACTCCGCACAGCAGCCCGGCCGCGGCGATCCCTCTCCGAAGCGACTTCACGGCGGCTTCATTCTCTCGCGATTCGGGCCTCGCCGCGGCCGTGAAAGAATCGCGCCGGTGAAGAGAGCGGCCCTTTTTCTGCTCGCGATCGTCGCCTTCCCCCGTTCGCTGCCGGCGGCCGCCGCGGCGCAGAAGCCGTCGCTCGTCGTCGTCATCTCGGTCGACCAGATGCGGGCGGACTACCTCGAGCGCTTCCGCCCCTGGTTCGGCAAGGACGGCTTCAACCGGTTCCTCGAGCGCGGCGCCGTCTACCGGCAGGCGCGGTTCCGGCATGCTGCGACGTTCACCGGGCCGGGACACGCTTCGATCGGGACGGGGCTCGATCCGCGCGACCACGGGATCGTCGCCAACCGCTGGTACGACGCCCGCCGGCAGACCGACGTCTATTGCGTCGAGGACCGGGAGAGGCAGTGGGTTGGGGCTCCCGCCGGCGCGCCGAAGATCCCGATTCAGCCGGCCTCGCCGATCTTCCTCGACGCGGCAACCCTCGGAGACCGATTGAAAGAGAAGTTCCCCGGCTCCCGTGTGGTCGGGATCTCGCTGAAGGACCGCTCG
Organism: Thermoanaerobaculia bacterium; assembly: GCA_050745345.1. GTDB lineage: Bacteria > Acidobacteriota > Thermoanaerobaculia > UBA5066 > Gp7-AA6 > DATBFU01. The sequence continues at coordinate 6,496 of JBOGJK010000457.1, read as the reverse complement.
GCGGTGCTGATGGCCGGACGCAAGGCGGATGCCGTTCTCTGGTTCGAGGAGAGGTTCGCGCGGTTCGTGACGTCGACCTACTACCCTCCCCGGCCGGAGCTGCTCGCCTTCAACGAGCGGGTGGCCGCCTTTCTCGCGGACGACGGGCACCGGCGCTGGGCGCTCTCGGGCCGCATCCCTCCGGGGGACCTCGAGCGCGTGACCTTCGATCCTCCCGAGCTCTTCGGCGCCAAGGAGCCGCCGAAGGGGTACGGCGCGACCTTCCCGCACGAGCTCCCAAACGCCAAGGCGATCGTCTCCTCGCCCTGGGGCGACGTTCTCGTGCTCGACCTGGCGCGCTTCGTCATCGAGAGGATGCGGCTCGGGGCAAACGCCGGACGGCCAGACTTGCTCTTCATCGGCCTGTCCTCGACCGACTACTACGGACACTGGTTCGGCCCGGACTCGAAGGAGATCGCCGAGGGCATCGTGCGCCTCGACGACACGCTCGCGGCGTTCTTCCGGTGGCTCGACGAGAGAGTCGGCCGCGGACGCGCCCTCGTGTGGCTCACCGCCGACCACGGAGTCCAGCCGATCCCGCAGGTCGCCCGGGAAAAGCAGAAGCGCCGCACCGGCAGGGAGGACCCCTCGGTCGCGGGGCGCGTGGACTTGAACGGCGGCGACCCGGCGTCGACGATCCGCGACGGCTCGGCCCACCGTCTGAGGCTCGAGCTCGAGCTCGGCCGGCGCCATGGCTACGCGGTGAAGGAGACGGCGCCGAACCTGACGGAGGGAGTCGTCGCCTTCTTCGAGGAGCCGTGCCTCTATCTGAACCGCGACGTGATCGCCCGGCGCGGGCTTTCCGTCGAACCCGTGAAGGAGGAGGTCAAGGAGTGGGTCCGCGGGCTGCCGGGCGTGCTCGCCGCCTACACGAACACCGAGATCGGAAACGGCCTGCCACCCGACACTCCGCACGCGCTAGAGGTCGCGCGCTCCTTCCGCGCCGACCGCTCGGGGGACGTCTTCGTGATCCTGAAGCCCGGCTGGATGTGGTCCTACGGCCGCGACACCGGGACGACACACGGCCAGCCGTGCGACGATGACGCACGCGTGCCGCTCGCCGCCTGGGGCCCGGGGGTCGCGGCGGGCGCATGGGACGCGCCGGTCTCGCCGCTCTCGATCGCGCGCACCGTCGCCGCGCTCTTCGGCTTCGAGGCGGGAGCCTCGGACGCGCAGGTCCTGGAGCCGGTTCTCGGAGCCAAGCCGCAGCCAGCGAAGGCCGCCGCGGCCGGGCCGTGAGCGGGTCGGAGCCGCTCACGGCGATTCTCGCCCGGGAACACCGGGAGCTCGACGAGCTGTTCGGCCGGTTCCTCGCCGCGGCCTCCGCGGGAAGCCTCGAAGCCGCCACCGAGGCGATCGAGTCGTTCGACCGGGAGCTGCGCCGCCACACACGGCTCGAAGAGGAACGGCTCTACCCGGCCGCGCCCGCGCGCAGCCTCGCCCCGCCGCCGGCCGAGGAGCAAGACGCGCGGCTCTTCCGCGAGCTGCGGCTCGAGCATGTCCAGGTGCGCGAGCTCTCCGGCATGATCCGGCGCGTTCTCGCCGAGAAGGGGGATCTCGAAGCCGCGCGTCGCCTCTGCGGCAACCTCGCCCGCCGATGGGACGCGCATACGGCACGGGAGGAGCGCGATGCGTTCCGAGGCGCTTGCGGGGCGGGTACTTCCGATCCGCCCGGCTGACCGTTATCGGAGCGGCCAGAAGATGGGAATCAGCAGCAGCGACACGGCGAAGACGATCAGCGTCAGCAGCCCTCCGACCCGGGAGAAGTCGAAGAAGCGGTAGCGGCCGGGCCCATAGACGAGCACGCAGGACGGCTCGAGCGGCGTCAGGAAAGAGCAGGACGCCGCGAAGGTCACCACCATCACGAGCGTGCGCGGGTTGATCTCGAGCCCCTGCGCGACGCGCACGGCGATCGGCAGCATCACGAGCGCCGCGGCCTGATTCGACATCGGCTGAGTCAAGAGCGCCGTGAGCAGGAAGAAGCCGGCCAGGATCGCGGCGTGGCCGAAGCGCTCCGCGAAGCCGACCACGAAGTCGGCGAGGTAGGCCGCGGTCCCGGTCTTCTCCATCGCCCCGCCGAAGGCGATCATGCCGCCGATCAGGACCATCATCCGCCAGGGGACCGCCTCGTAGGCCTCCTCGGGCGTGAGACAGCGTGTCAGTACGAGGGTGAGGCTCCCGAGCAGGAACGCGATCGGCAGCGGCAGGAGGCCGGTTGCGCCGAGCGCGACCGCTCCGACGAAGATCGCGGCCGACACCGGGCCCTTGGGAGAGCGCGGGTGATGCCCCGAGAGGTCCTCGAGCGGCAGCAGCTCCTCCGGCGGCAGGCGCCGAATGTCTTCGTCTCGCCCCTGCAGGAGCAGCACGTCGCTCGGCTTGAGGCGCAGGCGCGAGATCTTCTCCACGCGATCCGGGCCGCCGGCCGAGTGGACCGCGAGGACCGTGAGACCCGTCTTCTCCCGCAGGCCGGCCTCCCGGAGCGTCGCGCCGACCAATCCGGAGCGGGGCAGCACCATCGCCTCGACCATCCGGATCTCGCCCGACTCCAGGTCCGGGTCCGAGAGCTTCACGTCGGGGTGGATCTCGACGCCCTGCGTGTCCTTGACGAGCAGGATGTCCTCGGCCCTCCCCTCGATCATCAGGATGTCTCCCTCGCGCAGCTCCACCTGCGAGCCGGGGGCGAGGATTCGTCTCGCGCCGCGCGCGATCCCCACGACGTTCAGGTCGAGCGTCTGACCGAGCCGGCTCTCGGCCAGCGTCTTGCCGTGGAGAGGCGAGCCCGGCGTGACGACGACCTCGGTCAGGTACTTCCGAATCGCTTCGCGCTCCGTGGTCCCGACCCCCTCCCGGTCGGGAATGAGCCTTGGCGCGACGAACAAGAGGTAGAGCATCCCGAGCACCGTGATGGCGATCCCCGCAGGCGCCATCTCGAAGAAGCCGATCGGCGCGAGGCCATACCGCGGAAGCTGCCCCGAGATGAGGACGTTGGTCGACGTCGAGATGAGCGTGACCGGGCTCGAGAGGATCGAAGCGAACGCGAGCGGCATGAGCACCCGCGACAGCGGAATCTCGGCGCGGCGGGCGATGCCGATGACGATCGGCAGGAACACCGCCGTCGTGACGGTGTTGGAGAAAAAGGCGCTGATCGCCGTCACCGCGATCAGGATGAACTTCGTCAGGCGGACCGGGTTCCTGCCGCCCACGGAGGCGAGGCGCATCCCCAGCCGCACGACGACCCCCGTCTTGACGACCCCCGCGGTGAGCACGAAGAGGGCGATCAGCGCGATCACCGTCTCGTCCGCGAACCCCGCGAGGGCTTCCTTCGGCGTCAGCACGCCCGGCAGCGCCAGGGCGAGCAGGAGGATCAGCGCCACCGTATCGACCGAGAGGCGGTCCCAGGCGAAGAGGATCAGGCCTCCGACGAGCAGCGCCAGGACATAGGCGATCGCGGGAGTCATCGCGCGCCGATCGCCTGCACCTGGACGGTGCGCTCGCGCGGGCCGTCGAGCTCGATCAGGAAGATGCCCTGCCAGCGCCCGAGGACCGGCTCCCCCTTCTCGATCGGAAGCAGGCGCGAGACGCCGATCGCCTCCGACAGGAAATGCGCCGCCGAGTTCCCCTCCGCGTGGTCGAACCGGACCTTCGGCACCCAGGCTTCCAGCGCCCGCTCGAGGTCGCCCGAGACCTCCGGGTCCCACGCCTCGCCCACCGTGACCGCCGCCGTCGTGTGAGGAAGCGACACGAGCAGGGCTCCCCCGGTGGCGCGCAGCCGGACCGCCGCGGCGCGCACGTCGGCGGTGATGTCACGGCGCTCGATCTTCTTCGACGTCCGGACGCGGAAGTCGACGCTCTCCACGCGGAGAGCCTACCCCGAGGGACGCGACGACGGCGCATCGAGAGCGCCCCGGGGTGGCTCTGTGTTCGGCAGCGGGGCCGGGGGGTACAGCTGCCGGTACGACTCGGCAAAGAGCAGCACGCGGCGCACGTAGTCGCGGCTCTCGTGCGCCGGATGGGACTCGAAGAGCTCGTCTTCCTCCAGCCCCGGGTTGCCCTCGAGCAGGCCCGCCACGCGCGCGGGTCCGCCGTTGTAGGCAGCCAGGGCCCAGAGCGGGTTTTCGCCGAAGCGGTCGTAGAGGCGCCGCAGGTATGCGGCGCCCAGCCGCGCGTTCACACCGGGGTCGTAGAGGAAGGCGCGCCGGTAGCGCACGCGCAGGACCGAGCGAGCGACACTGCGGGCGGTCGAAGGCAACAGCTGCGTGAGTCCGAGCGCTCCCGCGCGCGACCGGGCCTTCGCCTCGAAGAGGCTCTCCTGGCGGACGAGCCCCCTCAAAAGCGCCGGATCGAGCTGGAACTCGCGGGCGCGCTCGGCCAGAAAGCCGCCCTCCTCGATCGGATAGTAGAGCCGCCTCCAGCCGTCCGGCACGCGGTTCTCCTCGGCCGTTCCCATCTCGGGGAAGGCCCGCTTGGCCGCCACGGCAGCCGCGGCGAAGCGGCCCAGAGCGAACTCCGACTCGGCCAGACGCAGCTCCCGTCCGCGGCTGGCGGGCAGCAGGCGCGCCTCCGCCGAGGCTTCGGCGAAGAGGCGCAACCGCAGCAGCTCATCCACCCGCCGGAAGGTTGCCGTCGCCATCGAGGGATCGGGCAGCGCCGGCCTCCGGACGGAAGGCGGAGGGTCGGCGCGCTGGCACGCGAAGAGCGCGTAGAGGTCAGGCGGGTCGCCCGCAGAAAGCGCTCGGAAAATCGCGGAGGCGCGCGGCCGGTCTCCTTCCCGCTCGAGACAGCGCGCCCTCCAGTAGAAGAGGCGGCGGCGCAGGTCGACCGGGGCGTACAGGGACGCCAGCGCCTCGAATCGCCCGCGCGCTCCCGCGCAGTCGCCCGCCCGGTAACGACCCCAGGCGAGCTTCCAGAGCGGCTCGAAGCCGGCGCGCGTGCCAGCAGACTCCGCGACCAGGGCGCGCGCCTGCTCGAAGCCGGCCTCGAAGTCCTCCGCGTCGAGCGCGAGCAGGATCAGCCGCTCGCGCGCCGAAGAGCGAACCGCGAGGGGCGCCGCCGGCACCGCCAGCGCGGCGAATCGCTTCGCGAGTCCCTCGCGGCGAGGGTCGCCCGGGCTTGCCTCGGGAGATTCCTTCCGAAGCCGCGCGAGCTCGAGCGAGGCTTCGAGCAGCCGCGCCTCGAAGGAGGCAGCGCCGTCGTCCTGCGGGACCCGGGCCGCCGTCGTGAGCGCCGCGGCGCGCCGTCCCAGGCGCTCCTGTCCGCGGGCGAGCGCGAGGAGGTTGGCGTTGCGCTCTTCGAGCGGCCAGCGCGACGCGGGGTCGCGGGAGAGGAGCGCTACTCCGCGCGCCGCGTCCCCCGAAGCGATGAGCGACCGGCCCCGGCGCGCGCGGTCCGCGGCAGAGAGTGTGCGCTCCCGTCGGGCGAGCGCGCGGCGCACTTCGGCGGGTATCGCCACGGCCCGGTCCGAGACGGGCGACTCGAGCAGGAGCTGGCGCGAAAGGGAACCGATGGCGGCGCCATCGTTCAGCCGAAGGGCCAGCCGCAGGCGCTCCGGAGCGAGCTCGAGGCTCGCGGCAGGGCTCGCCGCGGCCGCCCGCGCGAGAACGGCCGCCGCCGCGGGCGTCGCCCCGCTCTTCTCGAGCAGCCCCGCGAAATCGAGCGCCGTTCGGGTGCGGCCGGCGTACGGCTCCTCGCTCTTCTCGAGCGCTTCGTACTCGGAGCGCGCTTCCTCGAGGCGCTCGGAGGCGGCGAGGTTGCGCGCCAGCCGGTCCCGCCGGTAGCTGTCGAGGCCGATCGAGAGGGCCGGGGAGGACTCGAGCCGCTGTGCGGCGGCGAGGAAGTCTTTCCGGCGCTCATCGTCGAGGGCGAGCAGAAAATCGGCGCGCGCGTCCCAGGCCCGCTGCCCGGCGCGGCGGCGCACTTCCGAGAGAATGCGCTCCGCCTCCAGCCGCTGGCCGGACTCGAGCAGGTCCGCCGCGCGCGCAAGCTCCGCGTCGTAGTCGGAGGAGACGGCGAGGCTCCCGACGTCCGCGCGCGCGATCCCCAGAGCGAGCGCGACGCCCGCAAGATACGGCGCAGACTTGACGATTTTCTTGACGATCAAGAGGAGAATCGGATCATCGGTCCATCGGTTCAACTGCCCCGAGCGGGATTGCTTTCCGCTAATCCCCGATGACCCGATGACCCGATCAACCGATTCTTCTACATTCCCAGGGCCTCGGCCCGGCCGTCGGCGAGTGTCCGCACGAGCTCCTCGTAGAAGAAGTTGGTGCCCGACCGGACGTCCTCCGGAATCCGCTCGTCGTACATCTGCCGGCTGCGGTCGATGTCCTCCTTGAGGCGCCGATAGAGGTTGCCCTGCTCGCGCCCCTCCTGGACGGCGCGCTCGTTGTAGAGCTTGATCTCCGAGACCAGCAGCTTCGCAAACCGGCGCGCCTCCTCGCGGCGCTCGTCTCCCTCCAGG
>JBOGJK010000456.1:0-2627 GCA_050745345.1 Thermoanaerobaculia bacterium | reverse complement strand
AGGCCACGTGGAACTGATCGGGCGCCAGGGAGGCCCACCAGGCGGCGGCCACGACCGGGACCGCCCAGAGGAGCTCCGCCAGGCTCGAGCGCGCCGCCGGGTTGCGGAAACGCCGTGTGCCCCGCACCAGGAAGAAGACGTGGGCGAGCAGCGCCGCGTTCATCGCCAGGTACAGGGGGCGGTTTGCCTCGCGCACCCAGGGCAGCGAGAATTGGAGAGAGAGCCCGACAAAGAGAAACGCCCAGGAAGCGATCCAGTCCAGAAACGCCCGCCGCCGGATCTTGCGGTACAGCAACAGGAAGAGAAGAAACAGCAGGAGTGTCCCCGCCGCCTGAATCAGCAGGGCGAACTGCGCCACCGACATCAGATCTCGGGAAGCCAATAGATTTCGGCGCGAATCTTAACTCGGATCACTCTCGGCCGAAGCGATCCTCTCGTACACCTTCCCTCCGATGAACAGCTCGAGCAAGTCCCCGTCGATCAGCCCGCCGCGGGCCTGCCCGCGCAGGATGTCCAGCGCCTGCTCGTCCGGCACGGCCTTCTTGTACGGGCGGTCGCGGGCGGCGAGCGCGTCGTAGATGTCGGAGATCGTCAGCATCCGCACGGGGGCCGGTATCCGAGCCGCGGAGAGGCCCCGCGGGTAGCCCGAGCCGTCCAGCTTCTCGTGGTGCGCGTAGGCCCACTCCGGCACTCGGGAGAGGTCCTCGGTCCAGGGGATCTTCGACAGGAAGCGGAAGCTCTGGGCGACGTGCGACTCGATCTCCAGGCGCTCGCGAGCGGAGAGGCTCCCCTGCGGGATCGAGAGCAGCGCGACCTCCTCCGGCTCCACCAGCGGCCGCAGCCCGCCCGAAGTATCGCGGTAGGCCATCTCCCACAGTCGCGTCACTTCCGCGCCGATCTCTTCGGGCAGCACGGTCGGCTCGTCGGCGCGGCTCACAATCTCCCAGGCGCGCTCGAGCGCCGCCACACGCTGCGCCAGCTCCTCGGCCACCTGGCGCTCGCTCCACTTACCGCGCGCCGCCTTCTCCCAGACCTCCGCCGCCGCCGAAAGAATGGCCCCGTCCACGCGGGCGCGGATCAGCTCCCGCGCGCGCGGCGGGAGCTTGCGCGCCTTCACCAGCACCTCCTCGCGCACGCCCACCTTCCCGAAATCGTGCAGCACCGCGGCGTACCGAAGCTCCCGAAGCTCCCCCCTTCCTATGCGGAAGGCGGCATAGGGCCCCGTCTCCGCCCGGTCCGCCAGTTCCGCCAGCGCCACCGTCAGCGTCGCCACGCGCTCGGAGTGCCCGGCGGTCGTCGGATCGCGCTGCTCGATGGCCATCACACTCGCCTCGACGAAGTCGCCGAAGAGCTTCCGGATGCTCTCGGTCAAGCGGCGGTTCTCGACGGCCACGGCGGCCTGGGCGGCGAGCGAGCGCGCCAGGTCCACGTTCTCCTCGTCGAACGGAACGACCTCGACACGGATGACTGCCGTGATCCCCGCGTGCGGCGCGAGGCGGACCTTGCGGTTCAGAAGCTGCAGGACGCCGAGCACCCTCCCTTGCGGCGTCTTCAGCGGGACGGTCAGCATCGACCGGGTCCGGTAGGCGTGGCGGCGGTCGAAATCGGATTCGAAACGGTAGGGCGCTCCTGCGGGAAGGCGCGAGACATCCGCCAGATTCAGAGGCTCCCCGTGCCGCGCGACGAACCCCGCGATCGAGGAGTCATCGAGCGGCAGAGTGCCGCCGCGGAACTCGAAACGCACCGAGTCGTTCTGCGCGAGCGCGAACCGGAGAAGGTCTCCCCCCTGGCCCCGCTCCACCAGGTACAGGCTGCCGGCGTCGGCGTGCGTCAGGGCGCGGGCGCGGGAGAGGATCAGCTCGAGGAGGCGCTCGGGATCCCGCTCGGCCGAGAGCGCGACGCCGACATCCACCAGCGCCTGGATCTCGCCGGTGCGCTGCGAGAGGGAGCGGCGCGCCCGCGCGGAGATCGCGCGGTCGGCGAGGATGCGGAAGAGCGACCGAACGGCGCGGGCCACGTGCGGCGCCCCGGCCTCTTCGGGCAGCGAGAAGAAGAGACGAGCGGTCCAGAACGGGTCGGCCGGGCCCGGGTCCCCGCCCAGCAGGATCAGACCGGTGCGGTCGGCGCCGGTCTCCAGCTCCGGCGGCGGCGGCTCCGCGAACGCTCCGGCAAGCGACGGGTCGAGCAGGACGACGGCGATCTCGTCGGCTCCGAGCCCGAAGGACTCGGGACGGAAGGGCCTCGCCTCGATCGCCTCCTCCCGGAGAAGCGATAGCGGCTCCCCCGCCGGTCGCCCGTGAAACAGGACGCGCCGGAACCCCGTCGATTCTGCCGGGGGCACGGCGGCGATTATCCCCGATCACGATGACGGAACGAGGGACGTCGGATCCCCTTAGAAACGAATGAGACCGACGAACCGGAAAGAACGAGGCGCCTGGCGCCCGAATCTCGCGGCCAACATCCTCTTGCACGAGGAACTCCGCCGTTTGGGGTTGGAAGAGTTTCCGCAGTTCGTGCGGCTATCGTCGGCTGCCGGCGCGAACCGGAGCCGGCCGCCGACGAGCTCGGAGATCAACGACCGCGGCGCGGCGCGCTGCGGAGACTGACCGGGGACGGCGGTCGCCCCC
>JBOGJK010000455.1:0-1700 GCA_050745345.1 Thermoanaerobaculia bacterium | reverse complement strand
CCCCGCAGGCGGTACTCGTCGCCGGCGCCGACGTAGAGGGCCTTCAAGCCGAACTCCCGCGTGATCTTCCCGGCGCGCAGGAGCGACAGGACGTCGGCCGCCTCGAAGACGACCGGTTGTCTGCCTTCCGCCGCCCCGACCAGAGCCGCCGCCGCCGCGTTCCAGGCCGGGCGCGCCTGGCCGGCGGGACTCTTCGAGTAGGCCACCCCGGCGTCGCGCCACCAGAGGGCGTCCAGAAAACTCTGCCGCACGAGCGCGGCCGCCCCCATGCGCGAGCTCGGGTACACGGCGCGGGCGAGCTGGGCGAAATCGAAGCGCTCCGGCTCGAGCGAGACGTACTGTCCGAAGTCGCTCGCGAGGACCCGATCCTCGAGCGGTCCCGGGGCGAGGCTTGCGACCGCGCCGCCGCCGCGAAGGATGCCGCTGGAAGGCACGGCGGCCACGACGGCGAAGCCGAGCCGCCAGTAGGCCTCCGCCACCCGGTCCTTGACCGCGAGGGTCGGCAAGACGCGCTCCGTCGCGCGGTTGGAGTCGGGGGACGTCGCGCCGGGACTCTCCGTCCGAGGCCCCGCCGGCTCGGGAGGTTCCTCCTCATCCTGCGGCGCGCGAGGCTTCTTGCCCGCAAGACGGTCTGCCGTGACGTATGGATCGAGGAAGGCCGCGTGGACGATCCGGCCCTTCTGGTCGAGGATGCGGGCGTCGGCCGGGATCGAAATCTGCCCGGCAGGGCCGGCCGCCTCGATCAAGCCGCCGCGGATCACGACGACCCCCGGATCCACGACGCGTCCGGGCGAGAGAATCACGCGGGCGCCCGTCAGCGCGAAGGCGAGACGGTCTCCGCTGCCCACCTCTCCGGGACCGCCGCGCGCCGGCAGAGCGGCGAGCGCGCCGATCGCGGCCAGCGCGATCCAGAAGGCCCGGCCGCGGATCCGGAGAAACAGCAGGCTCATCGCAGCGCGCGGATTCTACCGAAAGAGGTATGCTCCCCGTTCCCGAAATAGAGAACTCGGTAAGGAGGAAAAGGTATGGTCGGTCGCAAGTTCTGGATTTCCTCGCTGGCGCTGCTGGTCTGCGCCGGCACGGCCCTGGCGCAGGAGCGCAGGCCCCTGAGCCCGCCGGGCACCGCTTCGGTCATGGTGGGCGGCACCTGGAGCGCTCCCGACAAGGACGGCGAGCGCCGCTACGAGAACGGCAAGTGGATCGAGGTGACTTACGCCCGTCCGATGCTGCGGGGCCGCGCGGACATCTTCGGCAAGGGTGCCGAGTACGGCAAGGCGGTCACCGGCGATGCTCCCGTCTGGCGCGCGGGCGCGAACGCCACGACGAAGCTGAAGACCGAGATCCCGCTCGAGATCGGCGGAAAGAAGATCCCGGCCGGCGAGTATGCGGTCTTCGCGGATCTGAAAGAGGGGGGTTGGACGCTCATCCTCTCCACACAGCCCACGATGGAGAAGTACGACCCGAACGACAAGACGAAGATGTGGGGCGCCTACGGCTACGACCCGAAGTATGACGTCGTGCGCGTGCCTATGAAGTTGCTGACACCCCAGGTCTCGGTCGATCAGTTCACGATCGCCTTCGTGGACATGGCTGACAAGGGCGGAAAGCTCGCGATGGCCTGGGAGAAGACCGCCGCGGTTGTCCCCTTTACTTTTTAGCGGCGCCCGGCGACCCCTCTCCCCCCGGGAGAGGGGAAGGGG
>JBOGJK010000454.1:0-4522 GCA_050745345.1 Thermoanaerobaculia bacterium | reverse complement strand
GCACGACCATGTTCTGGAGCGAGCCAAACCGGATCTTCACGCAGACGCTCGGAAAAATGGAGCTCAAGCTCGCCGAGGAAGGCTACGTCGGCTACATCGACATCAACTGCATCGTCAACAACAACGGGATCTATCCGCTCGAGTTCACCTCGCGTTTCGGCTATCCGACGATCTTCATCCAGCAGGAAGGCATGATCACGCCGATCGGCCACTTCCTCTGGGACCTCGCGCACGGCGCGGACCCGAAGCTGAAGGTCAAGAGCGGCTTCCAGGTCGGCGTGCGCATCGTCGTCCCGCCCTTCCCCTTCGACGACGACGCGACCTTCGAGTCCGTCTCGCGAAACGCCGCCATCGTCTTCAAGAAGGGCACACCCGAGGAAGTCCACATCGAGGACGTCAAGATCGTCGAGGGACAGTGGCTGGTGGCGGGCACCTCCGGCGTCATCCTGACAGTCGTCGGGCTCGGGCAGACGATGAAGCAGGCGCAGGCGCAGGCCTACGCCCGTGTGCGCAACATCCTGATTCCGAACATGTACTACCGCGACGACATCGGCGAGCGCTGGGCCGAGGACAGCGACCGCCTCCACAACTGGGGGTACCTGCGGTAGTCACGTGAGGCTGGGGGCAGTTCGTGCCCGCTTCGCCTGGTCGCCTCCTGTGCGAAAATTTGACAAATGTCCCCGCTTCAGCCGGTCGACCGGTTACTGGGCGTGCGCCCGTCCCGCCGACCCTCTCTCACGGTCGCGTCTCTGGCGGCCCTGGCCGCGAGCCTCTTGCTGGGCCTGGTCGGTCACGCCACCGGCGACGCCCGATTGGGAGTGCTCGCCGACGCCCTGAAACCGATCGGCGACCTCTGGATCGCCGCGCTGCAAATGACGGTCTTCCCGCTGGTGATCGCCTACACGCTGGCGGCGATCGTCGGCGTTGGGAGAGAAGGAGCGGTCGCGGCGCTGGCCGGCCGCGCCGTGCTCCTCTTCCTCGCCATGCTCGCGGCGGCAGGGCTCCTCACGATCGCGCTGGCCCCTCCGCTCGTCGCGCTCTTCCCGGTTGACCAAGCCTTGATCGCCGCGCTGAAGGCGGCAACGTCGATCCCCGAGGCGGCGCGTCAGACCGCAAGCGCCGGACACGGCTCGCTCGCGGATTGGATCGCGGGCCTCCTCCCGCGAAACCTCTTCGAAGCCGCTGTCCGCGGAAACATCCTTCCCACGCTGCTCTTCACTGTCCTCTTCGGAATCGCCGTCACGCGGCTGCCTGAAAAACAGCGCGATCCCCTTTCGCGGACGTTCCAGGCTCTGGCCGCGGCGATGCTCGTGTGCGTGCGGTGGATCCTCGTATTCACTCCGATCGGTGTGTTCGTCTTTACCTTTCGCTTTGCCCTCGGCACGGGCGGCGAAGCGGTCGGAGTGCTGGGCGCCTGGGTCGTGATCGTGTCGGGCCTGCTGCTGCTGTGCACGGTGCTGCTCTACCCGGCGAGCGCTTTCCTGGGACGGATCACCGTGCGCTCATTCGCCCGCGGAGTGGCGCCGGCGCAGCTGGTGGCGGTCTCCACGCGGTCGTCCATCGCCTCGCTGCCTGCCCTCGTCGAAGGGGCCCGCGAGCGCCTGAAGCTTCCGGACACCGCCGCGGCCTTCGTGCTGCCGCTGTCGGTGTCCCTCTTCAAGCTCAATCCACCGATCTCGAGCACGGCGAAGCTGATCTTCCTGGCGCACGTCTACGGGATACCGCTGACCACCGCGACGCTGGCAACCTTCCTGCTCACCGTGATGGTCCTGAGCTTCAGCACCGTCGGGCTGCCGAGCGGCGGCACGACTTTCCGGACGCTGCCGGCCTACCTCGCGGCGGGCCTTCCGATCGAGGGTGTCGTGATCCTGGAGGCCGTGGAGACGATCCCCGACATCTTCAAGACATTGCTCAACGTGACAGCGGACATGAGCGCAGCGACACTGCTCTCACGGTCGAGCCGCGGGACACGTCCAGAGGGCGCCGCCACCGACGAGGCCCGGCCGGTCGGCGGAACGGTCTGAGCCGATGATCCACTTCGTCGTGCGGGAGGGCGCAGACTTCACGATCCACGAGTACCTGTCGCTATGGGGCCGGGATCTCGCGCACCGCTTCCGGGTCCTGCATTACGAGAACCTCCCGAGCCGGACCTCCTTCGATCGCGGCACATACGTCCTCGCCGAGTTCGGGAGGCTCAGCCCGGGCCTGCGCAGCTTCCTCGCGGAGCTGCACCGCCAGTTGAGCCCGGTCGAGGGCATCCGGTTCCTCAATCACCCGACTCGAACCCTGGGACGCTTCGAGCTGCTCGCCGAGCTCCGGCGCCTCGACCGAAACGAGTTCCGGGCCGTGCGCGCGACGGAGGATTTCACGGCGCTCAGGTACCCGGTCTTCGTGCGGTCGGACCTGTTCCACGACGGGGCGCTCTCCCCGCTGCTCCGGTCGCCTCGAGAGGTCGACGCCGCAATCGGGCGGGCGCTTCTGCTGGGACGGTCATTGAAGGATCTGCTCGTCGTCGAGTTCTGCGACACCGCGGACGCCGATGGGTTCTATCGGAAGTACGCCGCGTACATCGTCGGAGATCGGGTTCTCGCCAGGAGTCTCGCGTACGGGCACGCGTGGATGCTGAAGCATGCGCAGACCGAGTTCTCCCGGCCGATGGTGGAAGAGGAGCGGGACTACGTGCTCGCCAACCCGCACGAGCGCCAACTCGCGGAGATCTTCGCCATCGCCGGCGTCCAGTACGGCCGCATCGACTACGCGGTCAAGGACGGCCGGATCCAGACGTGGGAGATCAACCGCCACCCCACGATCGGCCGCGGCCCGCACCCCCCGCGAAAGCGTGTGCCCCCGGAGCTCGAGCCGCTGCGCGAAAAGACCAAGGAGCACTTCTACCGGGGCTTCGCCGCGGCGTGGGAAGCGGCGGATCTCCCGGACGCCCGACCGGCGGTGGAGGTCGCTTTCGATTCTTCGACCATGCGGGGCGCCCTCGAGACCCAGCCTCGCCGCGGCCGGCTCCTGGACACCGCCCGGAGACTCCTCCGACCCGTCAAGCCCCTCCTCGAGCCCGTTTCCAGGCCCGTGCTCTCCCTGCTCGGGCGGCTCGCCCGGCGGGGTCAACGCTAGACTCCTGAGCGCAGACTAGCATCAAGCAGCGGGCACCCTCGTCGGGCGCCGCCGTTTCCCGGCCGCGACGTCCTCAACGAGCCTCAGAGCGTTCCTAGAGGCCCGATCCTTCGGGTTGCGGCTAACAGCCTCCGCGGCAAGCGTCCTCGCGTCGCTCAGCTGCCCGGCGATCATGAGCGCCAATGCGCGGTTCGCCAAAAGCCCGGTGTCCCTCGGGTTCGCAGCCAGCGCCGCTTCCGTTAGTACGAGAGACTCTTCCGCCTTTCCAAGAGCCAACGCGCTGATGCTGGCCTCTCGTGCGACATCGGGGTTGCTGCTTTCGAGCAGTCTGGCTTTCAAGAACCAGTCCAGAGCTTTCTCGTGGTCTCCGAGCCGCTGGTAGATCTTCCCGAGCCCCCACATCGATTGCCACCCCGAGGGATTGATCTCAAGCGCCGTTTCGAAGAGCCCGATCGCCTCGTGAAGCCGCCGGCGGATCAGCCACTTCGGAGCGCGAAGACCCCGTCCGTCGAGAAGGATTTCGTTCCTGATCAGACGCCAAGCCTCTTTGTAGGCCGCGTCGTGCCTCGCTACATCCTCAGCACTCAGACCATCCTGCATAACCAGCATGATCCCCCAGGCGGACCTAGTTTGGAACACGCCCTACGCAGGCGTTCTCGATACTGCAGGGGTTTTTGAGCTGCCTTTGCCAGGCGCCGCCCTGCGTCGTCGGCCCGTTGTCGGGGACTCGCAGATTGCTGTTCTTCATTCGGAGGGTGATCGAGTTCTGTCCTTTGCCAAGGTTGATACCAAGTTTCGTTTCGACCTGGCTCGCTGTCATGCCCCTTACCTCGCTGGGCTTCGTGATGAACGTCGCATTCGCGCCTCCCCGAAGCTGGCCTGACGCCTCGATGTGAGCGAGGTTCGCATCGTTCGTGAAGTGCACAACCCGAGTCGTGCCGGCCCCGAGTCCTTCCGCCGCGCCCGCGAGAGTCAGAACGATCCCGCTTGCTCGACCGACGTCGGTCGAGATCGCCTTTGCCAGATCGAACGAGTCGACGCCGGAGCCGATCGCCTCCCCGGTCGCTGTCCCGACATTCAGGAGATCGCCGGTCCCCTGAACGACGGACCCAACCGTGCCGAGAAGAAAGTCGACTGCAACACCGACCGGGCCGCCGTGGTTCAGGGAGGTACCCGCCTGTTGGATCGCGGACCCAGCGGAGATCACCGCCGCAGCTGCGTTCTGGAAGATCGTCGGGTCTTCACCGTTTGGATCAACCAGACTCAGCGGATTATTCCGCGCGTAGCTATAGCGATTCCAACTCTGAGGCTCAAGCGGCCGTCCCCCCACCTTGTCCGGGCTCAGGAACCGGCCCTGTACCGGCGAGCAGTGTCTGGCATGGTCGTAATCGTTCCCCGA
>JBOGJK010000453.1:0-3223 GCA_050745345.1 Thermoanaerobaculia bacterium | reverse complement strand
GTGTCAGCACGAGGCCGACGCCGATCACGGAGACGGAAGGTCCCAAACTTCCGAGGAAGGCCGCCACGGCGAGCGCCGAGACGACCACCCCCAGCAGGATCTGCATGATCGGCAGGTCGCGGTCGGTCCGCTCGAGGCTGTGCTCGCCGCCGGCGCGAAAGGCCTTCACAGCGATCCCGAACGAGCCCGCGACGATCTTCAAAGACTTGACGATGCCGAAGATGCCCGCGGTCGCGATGGCCCCGACGCCCATGAACCGCACATAGCCGCGGAAGATCTGGTTGGCGGTCATTGTGGCGATCGGAATCGCGGCCGGATACACCGCGGTGTCGGGCAGGTGGCTGCCGATGAACCACACCAGCGGTACGAGGATGAAGTTCGCCAGCACGCCGCCCGCGCAGAGGATGAGCGAGGAGCGCAGGCCCATGACGTATCCCAGGCCGAGGATGAAGCCGATCGCGTCGAAGGAGAACGCCATCTTGGCCTTGTCCCCCAGGTCCCGCATGACGGGCAGGAAGCGAAAGTCGACGAACTCCTTCCAGACCTGGAAGGTCGTTACGAAGAAGTCGTAAGCGGCGGCGATCCCCGTGGCCTGGAGCAGCAGTTTCGCCTGCGAGCCGCCTTTCTCACCCGTGACGAGGACCTCGGTGATGGCCGTCGCCTCCGGGTAGGGGAACTGGCCGTGCATGTCGCGCACGAAATACCGGCGCAGCGGAATGAGAAAGAGCACGCCCAGGCACCCGCCCGCCAGGCAGATGAAGATCGTCTGCCACGGGCGCGGGTCGAGCTTCAGGATGTAGAGCGCCGGCACCGTGAAGATCGCTCCCGCGACGACCGCGCCCGAGACGCCGCCGATGCCGGTCATGATGACGTTCTCGAGCAGCGTCGAGCGCCGGGCGTAGACGCGCGCGAGGCCGATCGCCAGAATCGAGATCGGGATCGCCGCCTCCATGACCTGTCCGACCTTCAAGCCCGAATAGGCCGAGGCGACCGTGAATACGACGCACAGAAAGAGGCCCCACAGCACGGAGCGCCACGTCGTTTCGGGCAGATTGGCCGCGGCGGGGACGATCGGCCGGTAGATCTGTCCGGCTGCGAGCGGCGTGTACGCGTTCTCCGGCAGAGACTTCGTGTCCGGTGCGTCCATTGGACCTCCTCAGTTGCGCAGCGGAGTGTATTCCCCTCTCTCTCCGGGAAGTTTCCCCCTCAGCCCAACCCTCTCCCGTGGGGAGAGGGAGCAGGTGCTATCGTCGGAAGGACAAGCGGAGGGACTCATGATCCGTCGCAGCGCGGTCGTTGTTGTTGTTCTTTTCCTCGCCGCCGCGGCCGTCCTCGCGCAGATGCCCGGGCGCCGCCGCGAAGTGCCCCAGCCCGTCCCGGCCGACGCCGTGTCGGTCGACGCGATCGTGGCGGCTCTCTACGCTTCGGTCAGCCACGCACCCGACGCCATGCCCGATTTCGAGCGGATGCGGGGAATCTTCCTGCCCGTCGGCATGCTCATCCCTCCCAAGAGGCCCAGCGAGGACATCTTCACGACGCTCGACGTGGACGGCCTCGCGGAGCGCGTCAAGAAGAGCACCGCGGCGCGAAAAGAGAAGGGCGAGCCTCCGGGCTTCGTCGAGCGGGAGCTGTCTCGCCGAACGGACTGCTTCGGAAACGTCTGTCAGATCTTCTCGACCTACGAGTCGAAGAACTCGGCTTCCGACGAGAAGCCCAGACAGCGCGGCATCAACTCGATCCAGCTCGTGAAGGACGGCAAGCGCTGGTGGATTGCCTCGGTCATCTGGGACGTCGAGCGGCCCGACAACCCCATCCCGGCGTCGTACCTGCCCCCTGTGAAGTAGGGCGGGCCGTGAGCTGGTCCAGGCAATCGCGCGAGGCCTGGGCGCTCTTCTTTACCCGGGCAGTCCTCGGCTGGATCTTCTTCATGGCTGGCGTCTGGAAGGTTTTCACCCTCACGCCCGCGGGCCACGCCTACCGGTATTTCGTCGACCCGTACGCCGACACGTTCCTGCCCGGATGGTCCCTGTGGGCCGCCGGCCTTGCCGTGCCGTTCGTGGAGCTTCTTGCCGGCGCGCTGATGCTCGTCGGCTGGCGTGTTCGGGAAGCCTCGCTGGGCCTGGGCGGCGTTCTGGTTCTCGTGACGTTCGGCCACCTCGTGAAGGAGCCGCTCTACGCCTTCCACACCCACGTCCTGCCGCGGCTGGCGCTGCTGCTGCTGGTCATGCTGCTGCCCCGGGAGGCCGACCGGCTCTCGCTGGACGCCTGGCTCGCCCGGCGGCGCCCGGCGGGGTAGCTAGATTCCGGGCTCCGCGGGCCCCGGGGGGCGATATGCTCCCGGCAACAACCTCCGCACGCCCCGCGTTTCGAGAAAGGAGAGGACTCATGAAAGGAATCAACCTCGGTCGCGTCTTTCTGGGTGGCCTGCTCGCCGGCCTCGTCTTCAACGTCAGCGAGTTCCTGCTGAACGAGAAGGTGATGAAGAGCGAGATGGAAGCGGCTATGAAGGCCCTCGGGAAATCCGGAGAGCTGACGAGCTCGGCGCTGACGGTCTGGATCATCTTCTGTTTCGTGATGGGTTTTCTCGCCGTGTGGCTCTATGCGGCAGTCCGCCCGCGGTTCGGGGCCGGAGCGGGCACCGCGGCGTACACGGGCATGTTCTTCTGGGTCATGGCGGGGCTTCTGCCGCAGATCGCGATGTCGAACATGGATCTCTTCCCCTTTTCCTGGCTCGCGCTCGGGTGGACGCTCGTCGAGGCGATCGTCGCAACCGTGGCCGGCGCCTGGCTCTACAAGGAAGACGGCGCCGCGGCGTAGCTCCCGATTCCCTCTCCCCTCGGGAGAGGGAGAACACTTCACCTCAGGTCGTAGACGTCGGTCGGCACGCCGAGCAGGAACTTGTCGAACCAGCCGAGGATGTGCTGCAGGCGCTCGATGCGGTGCTGCGGCTTTCCCGAGCGTGAAAGCTCGTGCGTTTCGCCCGGCACGTTGATCATGGCCGTGGTCTTGCGCAGGGCCTTGAGAGTGCGGAACATGGCCTCGCCGCCCTGGGCAGGCGGGGTGCGCAGGTCGTCGCCGCCTTCGACGAAGAGGATCGGTGTCTCGATCTTGTCCGCGTAGCGCACGGGTGAGCGCTCGAGAAACTCCTGGGGATTCTTGACCGGGATCGAGTGGAACCAGCTCGGCGTGAAGAGCGTGAAATCGGCCGTGTACCAGAAGCTCG
>JBOGJK010000452.1:0-5912 GCA_050745345.1 Thermoanaerobaculia bacterium | reverse complement strand
GTGCAGGGGATTCCGAGCCGCCGGGCGCTCCAGGCGACCCCCTGCGCCATGTTGCCGGCGCTTGCCGTGCAGACGCCGTTGGCGAGATCCTCCCGCCGCGCCGAAAGCAGCGCGTTTCCCGCGCCGCGGATCTTGAAGGAGCCGATCGGCTGGAGGTTCTCGAGCTTGAGCCAGATCTCGGCGCCCGCGTTGTCCGTCTCGAGGCGCACGAGCGGTGTGCGCAGCGCGACGCCGCGCAGCCGCTCGCGAGCGGCGCGGATCTCCTCGAGCGGGATCCGTTCAATCGGCTTCGTCGCGGCTCCCCCCGAACTGGATGAACCGGCCCCCTCCCGACGTCCTCGCCTTCTCGTAGATGTGCCGCGCGGACGCGACGTCCTCGACGGCAAGGCCGAGCGACTTGAAGAGCGTGATCTCATCGGCCGAACGGCGGCCCGGAACCCTCCCGATCAGGACCTCGCCGAGCTCGCCCACGATGTGGTTCTCCCCGATCGCCCCTTCCTTCTTGGGAATCAGGAAGTCCCCGGCTTCGTTGACAACCGACTCGCGGCGGTCGGCGTAAAGACGGCAGCGCCGGACGGCCGCGGTGTCGAGCTCGCGCGCCGCGGGAACGCTCGAGCCGACCGCGTTGACGTGGGCCCCGGCGGCGATCCACTCCCCGCGCAGGATCGGCTCCCGCGCAGAGGTCGTCGTGCAGATCAGGTCGGCCCCCTCGACGGCCTCGCGGACGGTCTCGACGGGCTCCACGCGAATCTCGCGCCGGCGGGACTCTCGCGCGGCGAACGCCTTCGCGTTCTCGAAGCTCCGGCTGGCCACCCGCACCCGCCGGATCTTTCGCACGCAGAGCATCGCCTCCAGGTGTGTGCGCGCCTGGACTCCGGAGCCGAGGATCGCGAGGTCGCCCGCGTCCTCGCGCGCCAGGGCCCTTGTCGCGACGGCGCTGACCGCGGCCGTGCGGATGCCGGTGATCGAGGTCGCGTCAATGACGGCGAGCAGGCTCCCGTGCTCCGCCTCGAAGAGTAGGACGGCTCCCTGGTGGGTGTCGGTCGGGGTTCCCTCGTTGCCCGGAAAGAGCGTGATCGCCTTGACGCCCAGGACCCGCCCGGTCAGCAGCGCCCCCGGCATCAGGCCCAGAGCTCCCACCCGTTCCGGCAGCCAGAGGATCGAGCGCAGCGGCAGGATCGCCTCTCCCCGTGCCAGTCCGGCCAGCGTCGCGGCCATGACCTCGATGCATTCCTCCATCGGCAGCACCCTCGGCACCTCGGCTTGTGTCACGAGAAGCGTCTCCATGCGGCTCTCCTACTGAGGCCGGAAGATCTTCAGCGCGAGCGCGAAATGCGCGCTTCCCCGGGCGGCCTCCCGCGGCAATTTCCCCCGCCTGACGGGATCCGGCGGCGCCTGCGCGGCCCGCGGCGGAGGCTTTGCCGGCGCGCCGCGCTCGTTGGAGGTCGGCTTGGCAGGCATGGGGAGGCAGTTTAGACTCGAAGCTCTGGAAATATACGTCGGGTCCTTCGAGACGCCTTTGGGACCCATGGTCGCCGTCGAGGACGAGGAGGGCGCCTTGCGGCGGCTCTCTTTCCTCTCTGAGAGAGCGCCGATCGGTCCCGCGGCAGTCGAGAGACCCGAACGCTGCGAGCCTGTCGCGCGCCAGATTGCCGAGTACTTCGACGGCAGCCGGAAGATCTTCGACCTCGCGCTCGGGCCCGAGGCAACGCCGTTTCAGAGCGAGGTCTGGAGCGCGCTCCTCGAGATTCCGTACGGCGCGCTGGCGAGCTACTCGGAGATCGCGCGGCGGATCGGCCGGCCCCGGGCCGTCCGCGCGGTCGGGGCGGCCAACGGCGCCAAACCGATCGCGATCGTGATTCCGTGCCACCGCGTCGTGGGCCGAGACGGCTCGCTGACCGGCTACGGCGCGGGCCTGTCCGTGAAGCGGTGGCTCCTGGATCACGAGGCCGGCCGGCGGCCCCTTCCGATGCCCGAACCGATCGGCCCGCCGCCTACGGCTGCTCGACCAGCTTCTTGAACGCCTGCACGCCTCTCTGCGTCTCCTCGACGGCCCGCTGGGCCGTCTTCTCGGCGTCCGCCTTGTCGTCGGTGTAGCGGTCGGTGTACTCGAGTGTCGTGCCCCCCTGCCAGGCGGAGGGCACCAGGCGCTTGTCGCAGAAATAGTGCCCGCCCCCGGGCGCGAAGAGGACTCGCAGCTCCTTGCCTGGAACGATCTCGGCGACGAAAAGCCGTCCCCTGTCCCCCCAGATTTCCGCCGCGACGTTGTCGCCGACCGCGGAGAACGACCGGAGGTCGCCCGTCGTCTTGAAGCCGGTCAGGGCCGAGAAGCCGTCGACCGAGGTGAGCACGCTCCAGACCCGCTCGGCAGAGGCCTTGAGCTGCTGTGTGGCCGGGATCGTCACGAGCGCGATCTTCTTGACGGAGCTGGCGCCGCGCAGGGCGTGGGGCGCAAGCAGGGCGGCAAGCGCGAGGGCCGCCGCGGCTCTTTTCGAAGGTCTTCTCATGTTCTCCTCCTCCAGAAACGCGAGGGAGCAAGAGTCTACTGCGGCACGACGATCCCCTCGAAGCCCGCGGCCTCCAGCTCCACCAGCGTCTCCCGGGCCTCCTCGCGCGTGGAAAAGGGGCCGACCTTGACGCGGGACAGGCCGTTCCACGGCTCCAGAAACGCCTCGTGCCCGGCGGCGCGGACTCGCTCGGCGTGCCGCTCGGCGCGCTCCGGCTCCGCGAAGGAGCCGACCTGCACGGCCCACCGCCCGGTCGGCGAGACCGGCCCCGCCGCCGGAGCGAGCGACACGACCTGGACGCGCACGGGCGCCACTCCCGGCCCGATCACGTCCAGACGCCGAGCGGCCTCCTGCGAGAGATCGAGGATCCGTCCCTTCCGGAACGGACCGCGGTCGTTGATTCGGACGCGCACGGTCTTGCCGTTCTCGAGATTGGTCACGTCCACGACCGTGCCGAGCGGCAGCTGGCGGTGTGCGGCCGTCAGCTGCGAGGAGTCGTAGATCTCGCCGGAGGCCGTGGGCTTCCCTTCGAAGCCGTCGTCGCCGCCATACCAGGAGGCTGTCCCTTCCTCGGACCAGCCGGCGCCAACAGCCCCTGCGGGCGCGGCCGGCGAGGGCGCCTCCGGACCGGGGGCCGAAGGGGGACGGCGCCCGGCGCAGGCGCTGGCCAACGCGAGGGCGAGCGCCGGGGCGAGAGCCCGGAGAAGCCTTCGCCTCAAACGCGGACGGGCGCGGCCTCGATCTCGGGCACGCCCTCGAGCGCGGGGTCGAGTTCCTGCCGGACGAAGGCCTCGACCTGCTCGGCGCAGCGGCCGACCAGCTTCTCCGGCCTCGCCGCTGCCTCCAGCTCATCCCGGCTCATCCCGAACGTCGGATCCGCGCGCAGACGCTCGAACAGGTCGGGCATCCCACCCTCGCGGGCGACCCGGTCGGCCGATGCGCGCGCGTGGACCCGCAGCCTCTCGTGCAGCTCCTGCCGGTCTCCGCCGCGCCGGACCGCCTCCATCAGCAGGTTCTCCGTCGCGAGGAAGGGGACCTGCTCCGCCAGGCGCCGCCGCGAGACCTCGGGATGCACGACCAGCCCGCCGGCGACGTTCTCGAGCAGGATCAGGATGGCATCGGAGGCGAGGAACGCCTCGGGCACGGCGATTCGCCTGTTGGCGGAGTCGTCGAGGCTCCGCTCCAGCCACTGTGTCGCGGCGGTCATCGCGGTGTCGAAGGTGAGCGCGATCACGTGACGGGCGAGCGCGCAGATGCGCTCGGCCCGCATCGGGTTGCGCTTGTACGGCATCGCGGAGGAGCCGACCTGTCCCTCCTCGAAGGGCTCCTCGAGCTCGCCGTCGTGCTGCAGGAGGCGCAGATCCGTGGCGATCTTGTGCGCCGACTGCGCGAGCCCGGAGAGTGTTCGCACGACGGCGTCGTCCTGCTTGCGCGAGTAGGTCTGGCCGGAGACGAGCTGCCGCCGCTCGAAGCCCGCGCGCCGGGCGAGCGCGGCGTCGAGCTCCTCGACTTTCGCCGAGTCGCCGAGCAGCAACAGGAAGGAAGCCTGTGTTCCGGTCGCCCCCTTGGCGCCGAGGAAGCGGAGATTCGCGCTCGCCGCGCGCATCGCCTCGAGGTCCGAGAGCAGGTCGCTCGCCCAGAGCGCCGCCCGCTTTCCCACCGTCGTCGGCTGCGCGGGCTGGTAGTGCGTGTAGGCCAGGGCCGGCAGGTCGCGGTGCGCCAGGGCGAAGTCGCGCAGCCGCCGCAGGACCGAGACCAGGCGGCGCTCGGCGAGCGAGAGACCTTCCCGCATCTGGATCAGGTCGGCGTTGTCGGCCACGTAGGCGGAGGTCGCGCCCCAGTGGATGATGCCCCGCGCGGCGGGAGCCGCTTCGCCGAAGACACGAACATGGGCCATCACGTCGTGGCGCGTGCGCTCCTCTTCCCGGGCGGCCGCCTCGAAGTCGATGTCGGAGAGGTGCTCCCGCATCTGCGCGATCGCCTGCTCGGGGATGGGGAGACCCAGCCGCCGCTCTTCCTCCGCGAGCCACAGCCAGAGCCTTCTCCAGGTCTCGAACTTGAATTGCGGCGAGAAGATGCGGGACATCTCCGCCGACGCGTAGCGGTCGGCCAGGGGATTGCCGGCCCGCTCAGCCCTGCTCACCGCCGGCGTCCTCTCCGTGGGAGAACTGCGAAGGCTCGTCGTTGCCGCACACCAGGCACTGCGCTTCGGTGACGCGACCGGCCTCCATCTCGAAGATGTAGCTCGGCGTCGTGCAGGTCTGGCAGATCAGGTAATCGACTTCGCGGTCCTCGGCGGGGACGGGCTTGCGGGGGCCTTTGCCTTCCATCCGCCCTCATTTTCGCACGGTCCCGGAGCCCTCGCTCGGACATCATCTGTCCTTCCCCCCCGCGCACTCTGCGGGAGTGACCTCATCGGGACTGGCCGGAGCGCTGGCCCTGGCCGGCGTTGCCGGGCTTCTGGCGCTCCTGCTCGCGGCGCTTCTCTGGCGCTCGCGCGCCGCGGCGGCGCGCCTCGACCGGCTGCTCGCCGACACGGCGGCGGCACGGCAGGCGTCGGAGGCCGTGGACCGGCGCTTCGAGCAGATGCGCCGGTCGGTGGAGGAGCGCGTGCAGGGAGTCGAGCGCAGCCTCACGGAGGGGCAGAGGAGCCTGACCGATCACCTCGGCGAGTCAGGGCGCCTCCTGCAGGATGTCGGCGAGAAGATGGGGCGCATCTACGAAGCGTCGCAGAGGATCGAGAAGCTCGCCGGAGACGTGACGCGGCTGGAGGACTTGCTCAAGCCCCCGAAGCTGCGAGGCACGCTCGGGGAAACCTTCCTCGAGCAGACCCTCCGCCAGGTCCTGCCGCAGCGCTGCTGGCAGATGCAGTACGGGTTCGGCGACGCCGTGGTGGATGCCGCCATCTTCGTGGGGGAGCGCGTGGTCCCGGTCGACAGCAAGTTTCCGCTGGAGAACTACCGGCGCTCGCGCGACGCCGCGGACGAGACGGAGCGGCGGCGGGCGCTGCGCGAGTTCGGCGGGGATGTCCGCCGGCACGTCGAGACGATCCGCTCGAAATACATCCGCCCCGAGGCCGGCACCTGCGACTTTGCCCTGATGTACGTGCCGGCCGAGGCCGTCTACTGCGAGATTGCGGCGGAAGGGGAGGAGCCCTCGCTCGCGGACTACGCCGTTGAGCGGCGCGTGATCCCCGTCTCGCCGCGACTCTTCTACGCCTACCTCGCCACCGTGGCCATGGGGCTCAAGGGCATGGAGCTGCAGCAGAGCGCGCGGGAGGTCGGCGAAAAGCTGGCGGAGCTCGGGCGTCTCTGGGACAAGGTGGAGGAGCCGTTTGCAAAGCTCGGCGCCCACCTCTCCAACACACAGAAGCAGTACGCCGAGGCGAGCCGCGCCCTCGACCGC
>JBOGJK010000451.1:0-1580 GCA_050745345.1 Thermoanaerobaculia bacterium | reverse complement strand
CGCTTGCTCCTGCGGGCGTCCGGGACGGAGCCCGTGCTGCGGGTCATGGTCGAGGGCGAGGACGAGGCAGAAGTTGTCGCGATCGCCGCCGAGCTGGCGGCGAGCGTCGAGCAGGCCGCGGCGGCGGCGGCGTAGGAGCGCTCCGAGCGAGCGCGAAGAATTTCACGCGTCCGGGCCCGTCATGTGACTGTAACAGTCGGGTCCTAGACTCTCCTGGTCACGCTGACGCGTGCCGTTCCCACGAGGAGAGTCCGCATGAAACAGCTGAAGGTTTACGCGGCAGTCGCCGCCCTGCTGGGGGGCCTCGCCGCCGCCCCGGTGGCCACGGCGCAGGTCGTCAAGATCGACGGCTCGAGCACCGTCTTCCCGATCACCGAGGCGGTCGCCGAGGAGTTCCAGAAGGCGAAGAAAGGCGCCATCAAGGTCACCGTCGGCATCTCCGGAACCGGCGGCGGCTTCAAGAAGTTCTGCCGCGGCGAGATCGACATCGCGGACGCCTCGCGTCCCATCCTCAAGAAGGAGATGGACGACTGCAAGACTGCCGGCATCGAGTACATCGAGCTGCCGGTCGCGTTCGACGCGCTCACCGTCGTCGTCAACCCCAAGAACACCTTCATCCAGACCCTGACCGTCGCCGAGCTCAAGAAGATGTGGGAGCCGGGCGCGCAGGGCAAGGTGACCCGCTGGAACCAGGTGAACCCGGCCTGGCCCGATGCGCCGATGAAACTCTTCGGACCCGGCGCCGACTCCGGCACCTTCGACTACTTCACCGAGGCGGTCGTCGGCAAGTCGAAGTCGAGCCGCGGCGACTTCACCGCTTCCGAGGACGACAACGTTCTGGTGCAGGGCGTGTCGCGGGACGTGAACGGCCTCGGCTATTTCGGCTACGCGTACTACATCGAGAACAAGGACAAGCTCAGGGCCGTCCCGATCGTGAACGAGAAGGGCCAGCCGGTCGAGCCGTCGATGGACGCGGTGCTAAAGGGCGCCTACTCCCCGCTCTCGCGTCCGATCTTCATCTACGTGAACGCGAAATCGCTCGGCAAGCCGGAGGTCAGGGAGTTCGTCGAGTTCTACCTGAAGCACGGCTCGAAGCTCGCGCGGGAAGTGAAGTACGTGCCGCTGCCCGACGTCGCGTACACGACCGGGTGGGACCACATCCAGAAGGGCAAGAAAGGCACCGTCTTCGGCGGGACCGCCGAGGTCGGCATCACCATCGAAGAGCTTCTGAAGCGCGAAGCGAAGCTCTGAAGACCCTTGCAGGTCGATCCGGCGGGGAGGGCAGCCCCCTCCCCGCCGGCGTCTTTGGGGCCGGTCGGCTAAACTTCCGGGAAGACGACAACGATGTCAGCCGTCGCGCCGAGCGGCGCAACCTCCGCCACCGTGCCCGCCGAAGGGCTCACCAGCGCCCGGCTCGCGCAGCGCCGCAGCCGGATCGCGATCGAGAAGGCGATCGAGTTCGTCCTCTTCGCCGCGGCCTCGGTTTCGGTGTTCGTCACGGTCGGCATCGTCTACGTCCTCGTCAGCGAGTCGGTCTCGTTCTTCAAGCACGTCTCGATCTGGAACTTCCTCACCGACAC
>JBOGJK010000450.1:0-1984 GCA_050745345.1 Thermoanaerobaculia bacterium | reverse complement strand
CAGCAAGAAGAAGCCGATCGTCGGGCGCCCGGAGTCGAGCGCGGCGAACCTGCCCGAGGCCGTGCGCAAGGACCTCGATTCCCGACTGGCGCGCATCGAGGGGCATGTCTCGGCGATCCGCCGGATGCTCTCGTCAGGAGACGACTGCGACTCGCTCCTGGTGCAGGCTTCCGCGGTCCGGTCGGCACTGAACGGCGTCCTCGTCGGATTGATGGAGGCGCACCTGGAGTCCTGCGTCCTCCCGTGCGCCCGCAGCGGGAACAACGACGATGCAGTGGGCCGCTTTCGGCAGGCGCTCGAGACCGTCTTGAAGAGGTCGTAACGCAGTGGATAACGCCGCTAACACGAAGCTCCTGAACGCGGGCGCGATCGGCTCCGCAATCGCGGCCTCGATCTGCTGCTTCGGGCCGCTCGCCCTGGCGCTGCTTGGCCTCGGCGGAGGAGCCCTGCTTCTGAAGTTTGCCCCGTACCGGCCGTATTTTCTCGGCGTGGCCGCGTTGTTCCTGGGCGCCGCCTTCTATTTCACCTACCGCCGGCCGGCCCCTGAAGACTGCGAGCCTGGTTCGGCCTGCGCGTCTCCAACGACTCGCAGGGGGCAGAAGATCGCCCTTTGGATCGTACCCGTCATCGTGGCACTCGCCGCGGCGTTCCCGTATTTCTCGGGAGCGCTTTTCTAACCGCCGGAGGTCTGTCGTGAAAAAGTTCCTTCCCCTACTCCTTGCGTTCACGGTGGCCTGGCCGCTGCTGGCCGCCACAAAGACCGTGACCTTCGCGGTCAAGGGCTGGACGTGCGGCTCTTGCGCCACCTCGACCCGGATCGCCCTCAAGAAGCTCGATGGCGTCGAAGACGTCAAGACCGACCACGAGAAGATGGAAGCGACAGTCACCTACGACGACGCGAAGACCGCGCCGGAGAAGTTGGCCAAGGCGATCGAGAAGCTCGGGTACAAGGCAACGGTCAAAGCGGCTGCCCAGCCCTCGGTGTCGTCGCCCCGCTCCGCGAAAGACGCCGCTGCCAACGAGCCGGCATCCCTCGAGCGCATCAGCTTCTTTGAGGTTCCGCTCGAGTGCCGCGCGGCAGAGAGCCTGGGCTGCGGCTCGGCCTCCAAACCCGTCCTCAAAGCGCTCGAACGGGATCCAAGGGTCAAGGAAGCGAAGATCAATCACCCGGGGACGGTGATCGCGGTGGTCTGGAACGACCCCGAGCAGGCTCGCTCCGGCGCCGCAGCCGTCGAGGCCGCCTTCAAGGCGAGGGATCTCGAAACGACGCTCCTCAGAGGTCCGGCGCGGGACAAGGCGTTGAAGGCATACGGGTCCGGCCGTTGGTACGGGGCAGCCGAGATAGACCGCCTGAGCGAAAGGGAAGCGCAGGTTATCGCCACCAGGCTGGTCAACCGGGCAAAGGCAGGTCTCGACCTTCCTCCGGAGAAGCTCGCGGCGTTGACCAAGGACCTGTCCGGAGGCATCGCCGCAATCTTAACCATGGACAAAGGCGAGGAATGCGCCAGCGGCCCGTTCGAAGTGGAGCTGACCAAGATCGTGAGCAAGCACCTGAATCAGCAACAAATGGCCGAGCTTCGGAAAGCGGCGGAACAGGGGTCCGGGGCCTTGCCCGGCGAGGCGAAGTAAGCCGGCCGTCGGCACTGCCGCTCGTCGTCGGAAGGGTAGTCTTACCGGCGTGCCAAACGAACCGGCTGGACCGCCGTGCTCTGTTCTGCCGCCCCACATTCTGGCTTCGATCGTAGAACGCGGTACCGAGGCACAGCGCAGATGCGCCCTTCAGACGCTGTCCGCCTCGGAGCGACTGCGCGGTCAGCGTGCGGCTCTGTCTACGCTCGCCGCAGAGCTGCCCGTGGGCGAGAAGCGGCGGACCGTCTTCGACGCCGGCGGTCGCACGAGGCTGCCCGGACGGCTCGTCCGCGGCGAGGGCGATCCCGAGTCGAAGGACCCTGCCATCAACGAAGCATACGACGGCGCGGGTTTC
>JBOGJK010000449.1:0-6570 GCA_050745345.1 Thermoanaerobaculia bacterium | reverse complement strand
GCGCTGGATCGCCGAGGGCTCGGCCGCGGGTGTGGCCGCGCCCGAGGCGCCCGCCTCCCGGCGCCGGAGCCGCGAGCGGATCGCCTGGGCCGTGGCGGCCGTAGCGGCGCTCGTGGCCGCAGGCTCTCTGCTTTCCTCCCGGCGGCCGTCGCCCGCTCCGGCACCGCGCACTCTGCTTTCGATCCTGCCGCCGCAGGGCACGGTCTGGACCGACTGGTTCACCCTTTCTCCCGACGGCCGGAGGCTCGCCTTCGTGGGCGCGAGCGAAGGCCGCTCGCAGATCTGGGTGCGGGACCTCGGCGAGCAAGAGGCCCGACCCCTTTCGGGAACCGAAAGCGCCGAGAACCCATTCTGGTCCCCCGACGGGCGCGCTCTCGCTTTCTTCGCTCAGAGCAAGCTGAAGAAGATCGAGCTCGAGAGCGGCGCGATCGAGGTTCTCTGCGACGCCGAGCTCGGGCGGGGCGGCGCCTGGGGTCGAGAAGGAGTTATTCTCTTCTACAACGCCCCGCTCGGGATTCTGTCACGTGTGCCAAGCAAGGGCGGTGCCGTTGCCCCGGTGACCAGGCTCGACGCCTCCCGCGGCGACTCCCTGCATCGCTGGCCGCAGTTTCTTCCCGACGGGAAGCGTTTCATCGTCTTCGTGCGGGCCGGGACTCCCGAGACAACGGGGATCTACCTGGGCTTTCTCGACTCGCCGGAACTGAAGCTCCTTCAGGCGAGCAAGGATGCGGGTCTTCTCATCCCGCCGGACCGGCTCCTGTACGCGCGGGGGGACGCGCTGGTTGCCCAGCGCATCGACATAGGCCGTGTGCGGCCCGTGGGCGAACCGGAGACGCTGCTGCGGCACGTAGACGTCGCCGAAGTGCCTGCCGATCTCCGTCTCTTCTCCGCATCGGAAAATGGCGTCGTCGCTTTCCGGGACGTAGGGAATCAGCGCCCTCTTCTCTGGTTCGACCGGCGGGGCAATGTCGTCCTGCGTACGAGCGCGATCGCCGCCCCCGGACTGGTAAACATCTCGCCCGACGGAGCGTTGGCCGCGTACCCGAGCGGAGGCCTCTCGGGCTCTGACATCTGGATCCTGGATCTGAAACGGGACGTGCCGACGAAGTTCACGTTCGACTTCACGTCGAACAATCCGGCCTTCAGCCGGGACGGAAAGTTCCTCTACTACCGTTTCTTCGGTCCCAAGCGTTTCGAGATCCGGCGAAAGCCGCTCTCAGGCGGCGGAATCGAGGACACGGTCTTCGAGGGAAGCTCCTTCGAGTCGCCCTGGGACGAGACGCCGGACGGCAAGACGCTTATCGTGACCAACACCCGTCGAAGCATCGATATCTGGTCACTCCCGCTGCGGGGGGACCGGAAGCTCGTTCCGGTCCTGACGACGGAGTTTGCGGAGCGCGGTCCGGAACTCTCGCCCGACGGGCGCTGGCTTGCCTACGGCTCGGACGAGTCGGGACGATTCGAGGTCTACGTCCGCCGCTTCCCCGTGTCGGAGGAGAAGTGGCAGATCTCCGCGCGCGGTGGCAGCAACCCCGACTGGAGGGGCGATGGAAAGGAGATCTACTACGTCGGGCTCGACGGATTCCTCATGGCAGTGCCGGTGTCCGCCGGACAGACCCTTTCGGTGGGTGCGCCCGAACCGCTCTTCCAGACCCGATTGCGCAGCCTGAACGCGCCGCGGCAGTACGCCGCGAGCTCGGACGGCCAGCGCTTCCTGCTGATCTATCCGACACAGGACCCGTCGGCGAGCCCCCTGCAGGTGCTGCTCAACGGGCTGAAGCCCCCGGAGAAGTGATCTCCCGGAACACTACGACTTGACCGCGCGGCGCCCGGCGGGAAGCCGGCGCCGGCGGGATGGGGAAGGCGTACCGGGCGCGCGACACGCGGCTCGATCGGACGGTCGCGATCAAGTTCCTGCCCGCGCACCTCTCGTCGTCTGAGGTCGGCTGCTTGGCCGAGTTTGCGGCGAAGGGAAAGAAATGAAGCCGCCTCGGGACTCGCGGAGGTGGCCGCGTCGCCTGGTCCTGGCGTTCTTGCCGGGATCCGATTGCCTCCGGTTGTCTGCCGAGTGCACTGCCTGGTACCAGACCGACTTTCCTCCCGAGGAGTTCCGCTCCCGCTGGGAGTAAGGTCTTCGAGAAGACCGGAGAGAAGGCCGTCGCGGTCGCGCCGGGCACCGACTTCCTGCCTTCGGAGCCTGGCGCGATCGAGCGGGCCGTGAAGGGGGAGGGACTCGTGCAGAAGTTCCCTCCGTCGCTCGCGGCGGAATGACCGCCCGCCGAGGAGGTAGCCGGGCCGGGGCCGGACCGGGCCGTCGGGCGGCGTCATCCCGCTTCCCGGACCGCGGCTCGCGCGGATCCTCCCGGCGGCCCTGGCGGGGGTTCTCCCCGGCCGGTTTCCGGGTTTCGCGGTCGTCACATATCCTATGGGGTCCCGCCGGACACTGCCGGCGGTCTTCGGTCCCGGCCGCCTCGAGAAAAACGGACAGCGGAGTGGAGAGCATGAAGGAATACACGACCCTGTTGGAAGAGGCCCTGGAGTCCTGGGGGTTTGCCCGCGAGGGCGTGATCGACGAGGTGCAGAGCCTGCCCGACAAGGACCTGGGCTTCCGGCCGAGCGAGAAGAGCCGCTCGGTCATCGAGCTGGTCCAACACATCGTCGAGGCCGGGACACTGATGGTGGGCGAGCTGTCGCGTCCCGACGGCGACTTCCAGCGCAAGTCCTACGAGGGCTTCCTGCACGAGTACGGGCGGGGGATCTCGGCCAGGCGGACGAAGGCGCAGTTGCTCGACGCGCTCAAGAAGACCTATACGGAAGGGCAGCGCAAGTTCCGCAAGGCGGGAGAGCTCCACATGCTGCAGTTCATCCGCCGCTTCGACGGCAAGCCGGGCTCGCGGCTCGCCTGGATGAACCACGGTATCGCGCACGAGGAGTATCACCGGGGCCAGCTCGCGCTCTACGCGCGGCTGCTCGGCCGGGTGCCCGCCCTGACGCGAAGGATCGAGGGGAAGTGAGGGGCGTCCGGGGGCTCGTCCTCCTCGTCCTGGCGCTCTGGGCGCCGTTGCTGCGGGGGCAGCAGCCTCCGGGCGACCTCGGCCGGATCGACTTTCCGACCTCCGGCTCGCCGGAGGCGCAGGCGCATTTCCTGCGGGGCGCCCTGCTGCTCCACAGCTTCGAGTACGAGGACGCGGCTGCGGAGTTCCGGCGGGCCAGAAAGATCGAGCCCGGTTTCGTCATGGCCTGCTGGGGCGAGGCGATGACCTTCAACCACCCGCTCTGGATGGAGCGGGACCGCGACGGGGCTCGAAAGGCTCTTGAGGAGCTGGCCGCGAGCCGCGAGGCTCGCGCGGGCAAGGCGCCGACGCGGCGCGAGAAGATGTACCTCGACGCCGCCGAGGTCCTCTATGCCGACGGGGAGAAAGCGGAGCGCGACCGAGCCTATGCCGAGGCGATGCACCGGCTCCACGAGGAGTTCCCGGAGGACCTCGACGCGGCGAGCTTCTACGCGCTCGCGCTGCTCGGGACGTGCGAAGGTAGGCGCGATATTCCCACGTACATGCGGGCAGCCGCCGTCGTCGAGGAGGTCTTCGCGAGGAATCCCGAGCATCCCGGGGCCGCCCACTACCTGATCCACTCCTACGACGACCCGATCCACGCCCCGCTCGGCATGCGGGCCGCCCGGGTCTATTCGAAGATCGCCCCCGCCGCGACACACGCCCTCCACATGCCGTCGCACATCTTCCTGGCGTCGGGCATGTGGGACGAAGTCGCCGCGTCGAACGAGGCGGCCTGGCAGGCCTCGCTCGACCGCGCGGCGCGGCAGAAGCTCGGCGCCGACGCGCACAGCTTCCACGCGCTGTCCTGGCTTGGGTACGCCTACCTGCAGCAGGGCCGCTACGCGGAGGCGCGAAGGACCCTGGAGCTGATGAAGCGGGACGCCGCAAAGAGCGGGTCGAAGCGGGCACGGTCGCACCTGGTGACGATGCGCGCGGCGTACCTGGTCGAGACCGGCCAGTGGAACGGCGACGCCGCGCGCCGGCCTGTCGAGGCCGACGACCTTTCTCCCCGCAACCTGGAGCTCTTCGTCCAAGGGTGGCGCGCGCTCGAGACGGGGGACCGCGCCGCGGCCGGGCAGATCCTTCGAAAGATGGATACCGGCGGGAAGAAAGAAGGAGACGGGGCCGGCCACGCGCACGCGGTCTCGACGGCTGACGGCTCCGGGTGGCTCGAGACGGACGCGGTGCTCCGCAAGGAGCTGGAGTCCAAGATCGCTTTCGCCGCGGGAGAGACGGACCGCGCCCTGGCCCTGGCCCGGGAAGCCGCGGCCCTCGAGGACGCGACGAGCTACGAGTTCGGTCCGCCCGACATCGTGAAACCGGCACACGAGCTGGCGGGGGAGATGCTGCTCGCCGCCGGCCGTGCGGCCGAGGCGCGCAAGGAGTTCGAGGCGGCGCTTGCCCGGGCGCCCCGCCGGGCGGCGTCGCTGCTCGGTCTCGCCCGGGCCGCGTCGAGCCAGGGCGATGCCGTGGCCGCGCGGAAGGCCTACGGGCAACTGCGCGAGGTCTGGAAGCGAGCCGACGCGGGAGTGGCGGGCCTGTCGGAAGCGCGGCGGGCCGACACCAAACGCGGCTGATCGCGCTGCCTATCTCTCCTGCTCACGGATCCTCCCGGTTCTCATCATCCTCCTCAGCCGCCTCGAGTTGCGGATCAGAAGGGTCGCCGGGCGGCAGAAGTTTAGGCAGCGAAAGGAGCTGTCTAGAATCCACGCGGTCCCTGGCAGCGCGCCCAAACAGCGCGTCGGCCGGGCTCTCGATACCGCGCCCGCCCGCACGGATGAGCACATGGGTGTAGACCATCGTGGTCTTCACGTCTTCGTTCAACGCCGCCGACCATGCCGTTGCAGCGGACTCGCTCCCGCGCTTCGGCTGGCTGCACCGTCCTTCCGGGAGACGGCTATTAGACGACCCGGAGCCTTGACTTCTCACGATGAGCCTCGGTAGACTCATTGTAGATACGGAGGTGTCGTGAGAACCAGAGTACAGAAGTGGGGCAACAGTCTGGCGGTCCGGATTCCGAAGCCCTTTGCAGAGGGTGCGGGCTTGCGGCCGTCCTCAGAAGTCGAGGTGTCGCTCGAGAAGGGCGAAGTGCGTCTGTCACCAGTTCGGCCGCGTTGGAAGCTTCGGCAACTGCTCGCGGGGGTTACGAAGAGGAATCTCCATACCGAAGTCGACGTGGGGCCGGCGGTTGGTCGAGAAGCGTGGTAGCGCGGTGGCTTACGTTCCAGAACGTGGTGACGTTGTCTGGATCAGCCTGAATCCACAAGCCGGGCACGAGCAGGCGGGACGCAGACCCGCGGTTGTCGTCTCGCCCCGTTCGTATAACGGCAAGGTTGGCCTCGGTCTCTTCTGCCCCGTAACGAGCCATGTCAAAGGGTATCCATTTGAAGTCGGGCTTCCAGCGGGCTTGCCCGTCAATGGCGTGGTCCTGGCTGATCAGGTCAAAAACCTGGACTGGCGCGCGCGGCGGGCGAAATTCGCGGCGCGACTCCCAGACAAGACCAGCGCGGAAATCGTGGGGAAGCTCGCCGTATTGCTGGAAGGTTAGGAGTTGGCGAGGTCGTCTGAGACGCGCCTCCGGCGGACGCGCATGCGCGCGCCGCTGAGCTCACAGCCATTAGCCGGCGCTGGCCAGCGTGGACTTGAATCGTGGCGCTGCGAAAGCTCGTCCTAATCGCGCCCGTGGTCTTCATCCTCCATGTCCTAGAGGAGGCCCCGGCCTTCGTGGCATGGTTCAACAGCCTGGTTCCGCGCGGGATCACTCAGAGCCTCTTGCTCACGGTCAACGCCGTAGCGCTGACCATCACACTATTCCTCGCTGTCGTTGTCGCTACTTCCTCCGACGCCGCCTCCGGCCTTCTTCTGGCTGCGTGGGTCGGCTTCCTCATGCTCGCCAACGGTCTGTTTCATCTCGTCGGCACGATCGTGCATGGGAGGTACTGTCCTGGAGTCGTCACGGGGGCACTCCTCTATCTTCCCTTTGGGGTGCTGCTCCTTCGCAGAATCATTCGCGACCTCAAGCTGCAGCCCCTCCTCGTCGTCGCTGCAGCAGCGGTCGGCGCGGTGCCGATGCTCGTGCACGGCTACCTCATCGTCTTCCGAGCTTCCCGGTTGTTCTAGCAGCTAAGCGGGGACGGCCAGGAACTCCTCGATCGCCGCCGAGACCGCCTCGGGAGTCTCGAGCGGCGGGAAGTGTGTGCGGCCCTCCAGGCGCTGCGACCGGAACCAGGGATGACTCTTCCCGAACGCCTCCTGCTGCTCCCGAAACGCTTCGTCCCTGGGCAGCGCGTAGAGGTGAAGGGTGAGAGTCGGCGGCTCGAGGGCCGAGAGCGCGTTTAAGGGGTTGCCTTCCCGCGCGTAGGCCGCGCCGATCTCCCGGCCCGCCCGCGCCCACATGGGGAAGCCGTAGTCCCCCATCGTTCGGTGCACGTAATCCGCGATCGCGGGAGGGGCCTGCTCGAGCCAGAGCGAGAACAATTGTGCGCGCGTGGACTTCCAGTGCTCGGGATCCTGG
>JBOGJK010000448.1:0-1755 GCA_050745345.1 Thermoanaerobaculia bacterium | reverse complement strand
TAGGCGAGGATCCAGACGGCGACCGCCGAAAAGCCGCGCGGAGTCACGCCCGGCGCGAGCGAATGCGAGTGGAACATGACGCCGAGACAGAGCGCCTCCGCGACCTCGTACAGCAGCGCCAGGTCGAGCAGCTTCTCGGGAGAGAGCATCTCCCGGTAGGCGATCCAAGCCACCGACAGGGAGAGGCCGACGTTGCCCAGGTAAGCGAAGAGCCAGAGGGCCGCCGCCGCCGAGCGGGTGTCCAACGGGGCGACCAGAAGGTCCACGACGGCAAACAGCGTCGAGGCCGCCGCGGCGAGCAGCGCGATCGTCGCGAGGCGCCGCGCCCCGGCGGCGAGCAGGTCCGGGCGCAGCGCCCCCGTCATCGGGGGCGGGGAGCCCGGCGCCGGCGTGCCGGGGACGGGAGTCTTCTTTCGGATCCGGAGAGTCATCGGGCCTGCGGAAGGATTCTATTCGGGTAGCGGCGCGGCCCCGCGATGGGAGTAGACTCGGAGGGTCGCACGGGGGAGCCTACTCCGCCCTCGCCCGGCGGGCGGCGGCGGACGGCTGAGAGTCCGGCAGTGAAGCGAGCCGGAGACCCCACAGGACCTGATGCGGGTAATGCCGCCGTAGGGAGGCCGCCATGAGCGTTCGCAGAGATTCCCTTCCTTCCAACCGGATCGCCAATCGGGAGCCTCTTCCGGGCTCCCTCAAGGTCTACGTCTCGGGGCCGCGCGGCCTACGCGTCCCCTTCCGGGAGATTACGCTTCATCCGACGCGCGGGATGCGCGGCGAGACGGAATTGAACCCGCCGCTGCGTGTCTACGACACGTCGGGGCCCTACACGGACCCGGAAGTCGAGATCGACCTGCGCCAGGGGCTTCCGGAGCTGCGGCGCCCCTGGATCCTCGCCCGCGGCGAGTACGAGGAGAGCGACCCGGTGCGCGCCAATGCCCCTCACCTTTCGCTGACCCGGCCGCGCAAGGTCCTGCGGGGGTGCGGCCCGGTGACGCAGATGCACTACGCCCGCAGGGGCATCGTGACACCCGAGATGGAGTTCGTGGCGATCCGGGAGAGCTGCGACCCGGAGCTCGTGCGGAGCGAAATCGCCCGGGGCCGCGCGATCCTCCCGGCCAACATCAATCATCCGGAGTCGGAGCCGATGGTGATCGGACGCAACTTCCTCGTGAAGATCAACGCCAACATCGGCAATTCGGCCGTGACTTCCTCGATCGAGGAAGAGGTCGAGAAGATGACCTGGGCGACGCGCTGGGGCGCCGACACCGTCATGGACCTCTCGACCGGGCGGAACATCCACGAGACGCGGGAATGGATCCTGCGCAACTCCCCGGTCCCGATCGGCACGGTGCCGATCTATCAGGCCCTGGAGAAGGTGGACGGGAAGGCCGAGGAGCTGACCTGGGAGATCTACCGCGATACGCTGATCGAGCAGGCCGAGCAGGGAGTCGACTACTTCACGATCCATGCGGGAGTCCTGCTGCGCTACATCCCGTTGACCGCCAACCGCGTGACCGGCATCGTCTCGCGTGGTGGCTCGATCATGGCGAAGTGGTGCCTCGCCCACCATATGGAAAGTTTCCTTTACACCCGCTTCGAGGAGATCTGCGAGGTCTTGAAGACCTACGACATTTCCGTCTCCCTGGGCGACGGGCGGCGCCCGGGCTCGACGGCGGACGCCAACGACGAGGCGCAGTTCGCGGAGCTCGAGACCCTCGGGGAGCTGACCGAGAAGGCGTGGAAGCAGGAGTGCCAGGT
>JBOGJK010000447.1:0-5778 GCA_050745345.1 Thermoanaerobaculia bacterium | reverse complement strand
GTCGAGCGCCGTGACGAGCCCGGCCACATCGTTCGGCGGAATCAGAAGTCCGCGGCCGTCACTCAAGAGCTCGTTGATCCCGCCGACCGACGTCGCGATCACCGGTAACGACGCGGCGCCGGCCTCGACGAGCACCGTGGGCATCCCCTCCGAGAAAGAAGGAAGGGCAAGGACGTCGGCCGCCCGCATGTACATCGGTATCTTCTCGTGCGGTATTCCACCGACGCACCGCGTCCGTGGCGCGCTCGAGATCGCCGGGCGCAACGGGCCTTGCCCCACGAAGACCCCCAGGACGTCGGGCCGACCAATCCGCTCCAGTGCCTCCAGGAGGAGCCCCACACCTTTCGTTTTCACGAGTGCGCCGACGAACAGGGCCACGCGCACGTCGGGCGGGATGCCGATCGTTTCGCGGGCCACCGACTTGTCCGGCAGTCCTCCGTACGGCCGCAGGTCGATCCCGATCGGAATCACGGTCGGCCGCCTCGCCGCAAGCCGTTCCGTGCGATCCGCCAACGCCTCGCTTACCGCCGAGACGAACGTCGCTCCCTTGATCGCCGCCAGAAAGAGCCGGCGCGCTCGTCGACCCTTCTCCGGAAGCACGTTGACGTCGGAGCCGTGCAGGGTGAGAACGACCGGCACGCGCCACCGCGAGGCGACCCTGACCGCAGCCATGCCGCAGGGATACGCAAAGTGCGCATGAATCACCTGCGGAACGCGCGTGACGCTCTTGCCGAGGCAACGCGCAAAGCTTCCATGCCGCGCGCCCAAGTAGTTCGCCCTCGGAATTTGCCAGTAACGCGGCCGATGCACGACGACGCCGTCGAGCCGGTACTCCGCAGCCGTTTCGCTGTAATCCGCCCACTTGCGACTGACGCTCGCCAGCGGCCACGGAACCCGAGGCATCGGCGATACGACCTCTACCTGCGCGCCAGCCCGCACGAGCGCCTCCGCCAGGGTCCGATGAAAGATGCCCTCTATGTTCCCAGCCGCTGTCGGATAGCCGGTCACCAGGAAGACCACGCTCACGCCATTAGGCATGACCACCGCCGCCTGCCGTCCGCTTCCTTCCGGGAATCTGCTGACGCAATCCGGCGCCGTGCACTGATCCCGCGACCGGGCAGAGCTTCCTCGCCGGCTGCAGCGGTCTTTCGCTCGCAAGAGCGAGCGCGAATATCAGCCATTGAAGTTTTCGGGACTGCCACGTCAGGTCCAAGTTAATGATCAAAACGGTTGTCAGCAGAGCGAGTGGCACGAGCCCGTACGACAGCCTCCGCCCGCGCCAGGCGGCCCGGCAACAGAGCCACAGTCCCAAAAAGTAGGGGATACTCCCGACGAGGCCGTCTTCGGTCAAGACGGCCAGATACAGGTTATGCGTGTCCCGCCGCGGGGTCCCCGTTCGGGAGCCCAACTCAATGACGTGGGATTCCGCGCCCCAGCCCAGCAGCGGCCTTTCCAGAAACATTTGCCATGCCGCCGGATAGATTCTCTCCCGACCCGCCATGGTTCTCCCCTCGACGGCCACTTCCCAACGACGCCGAGACACGTCGACGCTCGCCACCATGATGACCAGAACCGCCAGCGCGGTGGCCGCGACGAGCGCGTTACGCAGCCGCAACCATGCCGAACCCTTCTTGAGCACGAGCACTCCAAGGCCGCATGCCAGAGCTACGGACGCGCCGCGTGAGCCCGTCTGGACCACCGCCAACGCAATCACTCCGAAAGCAAGCCACGCCGCCACCCTGGCGACACTCCCCTCCGTCGCGCGTCTCCCATAGCCGATGTAAAGGACCGCCAGAAGGCCGAGCGATAGCACCGTGCCGAGAGAGTTCGGATCCTCTCCCAAAGCCGACATGCGCCCGCTCTCTCCCAGGACCCTCGTAACCGTCCCACGCAGCTGAAGAACGGAAAGCGCGACGCAGGACGCGCCGAGCATATAAAGCGTTCCGAAAAATACCTTTCGATGCCGCAGCAGGTTCGACGCCAGCCACAAGAGAACGAGCATCTGAACCAGATTCCGTGCGCCTCCTCGGGCCAGGAAACCCTGGAAATAACCGTTGACCAGAAACACGCCTACGAAAGCAGCGAAGCACCAAAACGCACCTGGCGGCCGCCGATAGCAGACGTCTGGTTGCAGCAGTGTGAGGCCAGCGAAACCCAATCCAAGTATGCGAGCTAGGGATAAGTCCTCCAGTCCCAGGACAGTCTCGAACGGTATTGACGCGACGAATATCGCAAAGCTGATGCGGATCAGGGCGGAGGGAGACTCCAGAACAACTCTGGTCCCTCCCCTCACCGGCAACCGCCGCGGTCCGGTAGTCGATGAGCTCGCGACGCCTCGCCCATCCGGCATCGGCACGTTCGGCTCACCAACAGATGCGATGTCTATCGGCCGCCGCATACGCGCCCGTCCGAT
Organism: Thermoanaerobaculia bacterium; assembly: GCA_050745345.1. GTDB lineage: Bacteria > Acidobacteriota > Thermoanaerobaculia > UBA5066 > Gp7-AA6 > DATBFU01. Next base: position 3,365 of record JBOGJK010000447.1, on the reverse strand, counting down.
CGCTCCCGAACCCTGACGCCACGACTGCGGGGCCCTATGCATCGCGCGCGCAAGCCTCCTCGCCCGGTAGCGCCGGGCCGACTGAACGCTTCGATTGCAGCACGTGCTCCGGTCACGATCCGATCATGGCGGCCGAAGCCGCTGATCGCGCCACGGGCTTCTGGTGCGCCTCCAGGCACGACCGAAGGACCGCATCCAGCTCCGTCACCATGTTGGGCCAGGCGTAGACCGCCGGCTGACCACTCGGTGGCACTCGGCCTTCGATCGCATTCGCCAGGAATGACGCCATTCGATCGGTCTCGGTTCCGTCGAACCGCCCACCCCGGCCGGCCGTTCGTACGATCGCCTCAAGATCACTGCCGGCGGGCGCCACGACCAGCATCGGAGTACCGAGCCCAATCGCATCGAAGACTTTGCCAGTTACAATCCCTCGGTCCCGCCTGCTCGCCGACTGTTCTACGGAGGCGATGATGACGGAGACACCGGCTCCCTTTACCGCCGCCAAGACCTTGCGCCGCGGCTGCAAACCGTGAAGAAAGACCTTATCGCCAACGCCGTGCTCAGCCGCTGCGGAGCGCACATGATCGGACTGCAAGCCATAGTAATGAAAACGCCAGTCAGCCCCTACTGGGCGTAGGCTCTTCAGTTGCTGAAATGCCGCCATCACCGGTGTGATCACGCGCTTCGGCGGATAGAAGACGCCTGCATAGACGATCGCGAAGTGATCAAATCGAATCGGCCGAATCTCTGCGAGCTCCTCGGGGTCATGACCATTCGTGATCACGTGCACCCGCATCCCGGGCGGGCACTGCGACTGGAGACTGTCCGCAACTCCGGGCGACACCGCGATCGCCGCCGCGCATCGCCGAAGCAACGCCTTCTCCGCCGCAAACGCGCTCTCGCGTGGGGGGCCGACATGGGGGTTGGTCGTCCACAGATCCCGATAATCCAGGACTAATGGACGACGCAGACGTCCGGCGAGTCGGCTGGCCAGTTCGAAGGACGTGAAGGGCGCTCCCGTCGCCAGGATCAGATCGACGTCCTGGCCCTCAAGGCCGGCGCAGGCGCGCTCGGCCTCCGACAGCCAGCCGACCTCCACTTCGAAGCCCGACAGCCTGGCCGCCCGCCGGACGACGCCGCCGGCAACGAGCCACGCCCAGGAATCGGGACCGGCCAGATGGGCCGGCGAGAGAACGCGCCAGCGGTGCTCGGTGCGGATGCACCGGATGCCCTCCCGCGCGAGCATCAACTCGACCTCCCCGGCGCTCTCGGGATTGCGCCACACCTCCACGGCCGGCGTGACGACCGTGACTTCCCAGCCTCGGCGGGACAGCCACTTCGCGATGTTGTAGGCCCGCACCGCGCCAATCGCGTTCGCCGGCGGAAAGAAGTACGCGATCAGGAGAAGCCGAGGACTTCGTCTCAATCTGGCCAACTGCCCCAAGAAGTGGAGTGATTCATCCCGCGAGTCGCGCGCCGGTGTCGGTCACAGGCGGCGTCCCGGAAACGAGGCTCAGAAGTGACCGTCGACGCTTCACGTCTTCTCTCGGCGCCGGGGAGTCTGCCGGCGCCGGGGAAGGTCTCCACCGGGGACGCCTCATCGGGAGGCCAGCTCCTTGACGATCTTCTGGCTCGCGTTTCCCCTTCCGAAAAGCTCTTCCGGATCGACTCTCCGACCCGGTTGGGCGCCGTCGACGGGAATCACGTCAAAATCGCTTCCCGCCAGGACGCTCGCCCCCGACTCGACAAGCTCCGGCCACTCCGTCTCGCCGCGCAGGATGACGCTCGGGACCGAAAGAAAGAACGCCTCGCGCTGGACTCCCCCGGAGTCCGTCAGCACAACCCGCGCCTCCGACTCGAGCCTCAGCATGTCGAGGTATCCCAGCGGGGGAACGACGCGGACTCGCGAAGGAAGCCTCTCCAGAAGGCCCAGCGCAGCCATTCGCTTGCCGGTGCGCGGATGGGCGGGGAACACGACCGGGATCTCGACCTCCGACACTCGGGTCAGCAACCGGGTCAGCCGGGCGTCGGAGTCCACCGTCTCGGCTCGGTGCGCCGTCAGGAGCGCGTATCCGCGAGGCTCCAGACGAAGCTCTTCCAGGATCCGGGAACGGCGCCTCGCGATGGGGAGAAACATCCGAAGCGCGTCGTACATGACGTCGCCAACCAGGCGCACCCCCTCCGTAATCCCCTCCTTCCGGAGGTTCTCGACCCCGGTCTGCGTGGGGGTAAAGAGGAGGTCCGAGAGGTGGTCCGAGATCACCCGATTGATCTCCTCCGGCATCTCTCGGTTGTAGCTGCGCATGCCCGCCTCGACGTGCGCCAGCCGCAGCTTGAGTTTGGCCGCCGCGAGCGCTCCCGCCAGCGTCGAGTTCGTGTCCCCGTAGACGAGGACCCAGTCGGGCTTCTCGGCAGCCAGGACCTCCTCGAGGCGCATCAACATCTGTCCGGTCTGAAACCCGTGAGAGCCCGACCCGACCTCGAGATTCACGTCGGGCTCCGGGATCTCCAGCTCCCGGAAGAACACGTCGGCCATCGCGTCGTCGTAGTGCTGTCCCGTATGCAGCAGGAACTCGCGGTGTCCCGCCTCGCGCAGGGCCCGACCGACCGGCGCCGCCTTGATGAACTGGGGACGGGCGCCGACCACAGCCGCGACCTTCATCCGGTGCGGCCCCGGACGAACTCGGCGATGGCGTCGATGACCTCGTCTTGCTGGGCCCGCCGGAGCTCCGGGTAGATCGGAATGCTCAGACACTCCGCCGCCAGGCGCTCGGCGTTCGGCAGCGATACCCGGCTGGAGGCCAGATGGGTGAAGCACTCCTGCCGGTGCATCGGCACCGGGTAGTAGATCTCGGTGCCGATCCTTCGCTCGGTCAGCGCCGCCTTCAGGACATCGCGTCGGCCAGCGCCCAGGACCCGCAGCGTGTACTGGTTCCAGATGTGCCCGTTGTGCGGGTAGGGCGCCGGCAGGACGATCCGCGTTCCCGGCGCGATGGGAGAGGCACCGGGTTCCCTCGTACAGACGGAGTCCGCCGGGCTCGGGCGCGCGATTCCGGGGATCCCGCCCAGCGCCTCGGTGTAGTAGCGGGCGTTTGCGCGGCGTTTCTCCGTGTACCCCTGGTAGTGCGGCAGCTTCACGGACAGCAGCGCCGCCTGCAGCGGGTCGAGGCGGAAGTTCCCCCCCACGAACTTGTGGAAGTACTTGGGCTTCGCGCCGTGGGCGCGTAGCATCCGCGCCTTGCCCGCGAGCTCATCGTCGTTGGTGACCAGGATCCCGCCGTCCCCGAAGCCGCCCAGGTTCTTGGACGGAAAGAGGCTGAACATTCCGAAGACTCCGATCCCTCCGAGCCCACGCCCCCTGTAGG
>JBOGJK010000446.1:0-2798 GCA_050745345.1 Thermoanaerobaculia bacterium | reverse complement strand
CTGTTACACCTGGGCATGCTCTGCCTGCGCGAGAAGGACGCGGCCGCGGCGCGGGAGTGGTTCGAGAAGGCGCTCGCCTTGCAGCCGGACGCTCCGGGCACGCTCGCGGCCCTGGGCCTGGCGCAGGCGCAGTTGAACGACGAGGCCGGAGCCTACGGTTCGTGGTCGAGGGCGACGAGGCTCGATCCTTCACAGTACGACGCGCTCTTCAACCTGGCGCTGCTTTCGGGGCGGATGGGGAAGGGGGAGGAAGCCCGAAAAGCGCTCGAGCGCTTCGTCGAGACCGCTCCGCCCGACCGCTACGCCGGTCAGATCGCGCAGGCGCGGCGCCTTCTCAAGTCCCTGGGCGCCGGGAAGGGATGACGCCATTGCGCGCCGGGCCACGGCTGCCGCCGATTCTCACGGAAAGGTTAAGCGTCGTCCCGACGGGGCGCTTCTGCTTGTCGTTTTGAGTTACGCTTGGAGCCGGCGGTCACCGTGATGCGACGGACTTGCGCCTCGGTCCTCTCGGCGTTTCTTCTCGGCGCCGGCACGCTCGAAGCCCAGGACCCGGCCGACTCCGTCCGCGAGACCGCCGAGGCCGTCCTGGTCGAGGTTCCGGTCCGTGTCATCGACCGTCACGGCAAGCCGATCCGAGGCCTCGAAGCCAATGACTTTGAGGTCTTCGACGATGGCCGGAAGCAGCAGATCCTCGCCTTCGACCGGATCGACCTCGCCCAGAAGTCGCTTTCCCCAGGAGAGCCCGAGCCGATCCATCCCGCCGCGCGGCGGCATTTCCTTCTCCTCTTCGACTACTCCTTCGCCCACCCCAAGTCGATCCTCGCGGCCCAGCGCGCCGCAAAGGAGTTCGTCCTCACCGGAACGGCCGACACCGACTTCGTGGCCGTCGTGACCTATTCGGTCGAGCGCGGCCTGAAGCTGCTGGTGACCTTCTCCTCCGACCGCGTCCAGGTCTGCCGTGCCGTCGAGAATCTCGGTCTGGTCCCGACGGAGGATCTTTCCCGGGATCCGCTCGGGTTCGCCTTCGACATCGCGAGAGTGTCGCCCGTCAGCACGTCTGTCGGCCTGAAGGAGGCCAACGCCGCCGCGATCACGGAGACGCTCCAGACAATGATGTCGATCACGCGCGCCCGGGTGGACGAGTATGCGCGCCAGCGCGTCCGGCGCCTGACCGAGTCGCTCCGGGAGCTCGCGACCACGCTCGACTCGGTCAGCGGCCGCAAGGACATCATCTTCCTTTCCGAGGGGTTCGAGAGCCGGCTAGTGACCGGGACGAAGGACACCGAGCGGGAGCGCGATTGGATCTTGAGCGGGGAGTACTGGAAGGTAGACAGCGAGAAGCGATTCGGCAGCTCCACCCTGAAGGAAGACTTCCGGCAGGTCGGGGAACTGTTCCGGCGAACCGATTGCGTGCTCCATGCCGTGGACATCGCCGGTCTGAAGCTCGACCCGGAGACCACCTCGGTTCAGGATTCACCGATGGAGAACTCCCTTTTCGAGCTGGTGGAGCCGACCGGAGGCGAGGTGCTGCGCAACAGCAACGACTTCCGCGAGCAGTTCGCGCGGCTGCTCGCGTCGACCAACCTGGTCTACGTCCTCTCCTTCCGCCCCGAGCGGAGCGGGCAGGAAGGCAGGTTCCACCCGCTCAAGGTGAAGGTCAAGGTGCCCGGGGCTCGGGTGCTCGCGCGCGCCGGGTACTACGAGCGCCCCTCCTTCCGGGTCCTCTCGCCGCTCGAGCGAAGCCTGCTCGCGGCCGATGTCCTCGCCAACGAGGTCCCGGTCGCCGAGATCCCGGCGCGGCTGCTGGCTTCGCCGCTGCCGGACGGGACGGGACCGGCGCGCGTCCCGGTCCTGATCGGGGTTCCGGGACCGGAGCTGCTGTCGCAGCAGAGAGGGGAGCGCCTGGCGGTCGAGATCTACGTCTATGCGCACGACTCGGAGAAACGCTTGTCCGACTTCTTCACGCGGACGGTCAACGTGGATCTTTCGATCCACCGCGAGAGGGTGGAGAAGGGGGGCCTGCGGTACTACGGCGAGCTCACGCTGCTTCCCGGCGTCTACCGCGTCCGCGCCCTCGTCCGCAACGGCGAGACGGGGCGCATGGGGCTCGCCGCCGAGACGGTCCGGGTCCCCGATTTCTCCGAAAGGCAGCCGTACCTGGCGCCCCCGCTCTTTCTGGAGAGCTCCGCCGAAGGGATCTTCGTGCGGGGGCGCGCGAGCGAGGCGGGAAGGGCGAGAGGGGCTCGCCCGGTCGCGCTTCCTGCCGCTGGCGCCGGCCTGGTGCCGGCGGCGCTGCCCGAGGTACGCGCCGGCAGTCCCGCCCAGGTCTCGGTGGTCGCCTACTACTTCGGAGAGCCGGAGCCGCAGGCCCTGAAGATCGGCGCCCAGGTGCTGTCGGAGGAAGGACGGCCGCTCAAGGAGGGGACGATCCGAGTCCTCCACCAGTCTCCGGCCGAGCCCGACGGCAAGCAGGTCGTGATGGTGTCGTTCACGCCCGAGGATCTGTCGCCGGGCCGCTACGCGCTGCGCGTCTTCCTGCAGGACTCGGCGACCGGCAAGGCCGGCCACGCCTCCTCCCCCTTCCTCGTCCGGTAGTCTCCCTTCCGTGGGTCCCTCGCTCGCGCTGCTCCTGGGGCTTGCCCTTCTTGCCCCGGCACAGACAGCGCCGGACGCCGCTTCTCGTCTCGACGCGCAGCTCGCCGCGGTACGACGCCGTTTTCCCGAGGCGCAGCCGGGCACACCCGCGGCCGAAGAGCTCGCGCGGGACCTCGCGCGGATCGGACAGGGCTACCTCGATC
>JBOGJK010000445.1:0-2718 GCA_050745345.1 Thermoanaerobaculia bacterium | reverse complement strand
GAGTGCTGGAGCACGTTCTGGCCGTAGGAGGTGCGGAACTTGAGCCTCCCGAGCAGCTTGATCAGCTCCGGGTGCAGGTCCGGGATGCCGAACTCGAGCGCGGTCGCCTCCCCCTCCTGGCGGATGCGCTCCCACAGCTCGGAGCGCACCTTCTCGACGACCTCCTCGATGCGGGCCGGGTGGATGCGGCCGTCCACGATCAGCTTCTCGAGAGCCAGGCGCGCCACCTCGCGGCGCAGGGGCTCGAAGGCCGAGATGACGATCGCCTCGGGCGTGTCGTCGATGATGAGGTCGACCCCCGTCGCGGCCTCCAGGGCCCGGATGTTGCGCCCCTCCCGCCCGATGATCCGCCCCTTCAGGTCGTCGGAGGGCAGCTCCACCACCGAGACCGTCGCCTCGACGACGGCGTCCGAGGCAAGGCGCTGGATCGCCATCCCGATGATGTGGCGCGCCTTCTGTGTCGCCTGCTCGACCGCCTCCTCCTCGATGCGGCGCATCAGGCCCGCCCCCTCGACGCGCGCCTCGTTCTCGATCGACTTGACCAGCTCCCGCCGGGCGTCCACGGCGGTCATCCCCGAGATCTGCTCGAGGCGCTTTCGCTGGTCGTCGATGACGCGCTCGATCTCCGCCTGCATCTCCTCCAGCCGCTTCTGCTGGTCGGTCAGCGCCCGCTCCTTGCGGGTGAGCTCCTCGTCCCGCCGCTCCTGCGCCGCGAGCTTGCGGTCGAGGTTCTCCTCCTTCGACACGACCCGCTTCTCGAGGGCGGCGATCTCCTGGCGCCGGGCCTGGACCGTCCGGTCGAACTCGGCCTGGGCCGCGAGGACTTTTTCCTTCGCCTCGATCGAGGCCTCGCGCAGCTTCGCGTCGGCGCCCCTGGTCGCCTCGGATCGGATCCGCTCGGCTTCCGTGCGGATCGCGGAGCGCTCCGCGGCGAGCTTCTTGCGGAGGAGGGCGAAAGCGATCGCGCCCAGCGCGGCGGCCACGAAGAGGCCCGCCGCGAGGGCGATCGCCACAGATGTGCTCATGTCGGCTCCCCTCTGCCCGGGGACGCCGAGGGTCGACGGCGGCTACACGATGATGCGGAAGTGTCTCCCCGCAAACGGGTTCGAACTTGCCGGCACCGGGAGATCCCACTCGACCGAACGTTTCATTTCGTGCCCCTTCCGGGGTTGCCGACGCGTCGCCTTCAAGCGTCCAGGGCGTCGTCCAGCTTCCGAATCAGACGCTCCGCCCGCGCGACCGCGTCGGCCGGATTGTCCCTTCGGTTCTTCTCGACCCTGTGGAGGTCATCCGAGATGTTCAGGGCGGCGAGGATTGCGATCTTGGTCGTGTCCACCGTGGCCGTCTGCTCGGCGACCTCTTTCATCCGGGAATCAACGAAGCGGGCCAGGTCGTGGATGTAGGAGCTGTCCCCTTCGGCGCGAACGCTGTAGGTCTGGCCGAAGATCTCCACCTGAGTCACGCTGCCCCGCTTTTCCAAGGCAGTTGCAGGCTCCTTTCCAGCGGCAGTCTAGCCGCTGTCCTCGAGGGGAGTCAACGGCGTCCCGTCCCCGCGTGGAATTATCCCTTGCCCTCGGCCGCCTCCAGCGACTCGATCAGCCTCTGGAGGCGCTCCCGGACGGCCTCCTGCTCCTTCTCGAGGCGCTCGACGGCGCCGCGCGAATCGGACGCCTCCTTCTCGGCCCGTTTCGCGGCGGAGAGGTCTCCCTTCAGTTTCTCGTTCTCCTGCTCGAGCCCGCGCAGTCTCGAGAGCAGCTTCTCGATCTTTCGTTCCAGCGTGTCGAAAATCTTGGCGTTGTCCATCTTGCTCCCACTCGAAGGTCAGAGAACCATTTCCATCTTCTCTCTCAAGGCGGCTGCCAGCCGCTCGACTTCCCGATTCGCCTCGTCCCTCTCGAGGGTCCGCTCGGCCGAGCGAAAGATCAGTCGAAGGGTCGTCTTGACCATTCCCTCGCCCACACCCGCCCCCTCGTACCGGTCGCGCAGGGCGAGCGACTCCAGGTTCGCGAGACCCTGCGCCCGGACGAAGCGCTCGAGCTCTGCCCAGGGCAGGTCCCGCGGCTGCGCGAAGGAGAGGTCGGCCTCGATCGCCGGAAACGCGGAGTAGGGATGGTAGGTGACGGCGGCCGCGCGTGCGGCAGCGGCGCCGAGCACCAGCTCGCCCGCGAAGACGGACTCAGGCAGGCGGCGCTTCTCGCGCTCGGCCGGGGCGGCCGCGCCCACGACGGCGACGGCCTCTCCCGACTCGGTTCGCGCGAGCGCCGCCGCCCCGCGCGCGAAGCCCTCCGCCGCGAAGGGGCTCCAGGAGAGGCACTCCGGCGCGATCCAGGTCCCGAGCAGTCTCTCCGTGATCCCCCGGGCGTCGAAGAAGTCCGCCGGGCGCAGGAATGCGGGCTCGCTCCAGTGCGAGCGCCACTGCCCGGAGATCGCGAAGGCGAGCCGGCGCGACTCGAAGGACTCCGGCGCCTCGGGTCGCCCCTGCCTCCCGAAGGCCCGCCCGATCTCGAAGAGGCCGGCGCTTTCCTGGCCGTGGCGGGCGTTGACGGAGAGCGCGTCCAGGATGCCGGGCAAGAGAGTCGAGCGCAGATGCCTTCGACCCTCGTCCAGGGGATTCTCGAGGCGCAGCCGCTGCGCCGCCGTGCCGCAGAGGTCGAGCCAGGCACGAAACGGTTTCTCCTCGGCAGGGTCCACGAAGGGAAAGCTCACGGTCTCGAAGAG
>JBOGJK010000444.1:0-3204 GCA_050745345.1 Thermoanaerobaculia bacterium | reverse complement strand
GTCCTCGGCGGGTCGCATCGGCTTCAAGGGCTCCCGCAAGGGCACGCCCTTCGCGGCTCAGCTGGCGGCGGCCAATTGCGCCGAGCAGGCCAAGGAGCACGGTGTGCGGTCGGTCGACGTCCGGGTCACCGGGCCGGGGGCCGGGCGCGAGAGCGCGATCCGGGCCCTCCAGGCCAACGGCCTGGACATCAAATCGATCAAGGACACGACGCCGATTCCGCACAATGGTTGTCGGCCGCGGAAGCGCAGGAGGGTGTAGCTAGTAGTGATCGGTTGTCAGTTATCAGTTTTCAGTTCCGAGGACTGAAGACTGAAAACTGAAACTGATGACTCGTCCGTAAACCGGCTCACGGTTCCTGGCCGGGAGGAAGGACGTAAAAGAAACGAGGGAGCCGCGGGGGGTTTCGATGGCTCGTCACACCGAGGCGGTCTGCCGGCTCTGCCGGCGCGAGGGGATGAAGCTGTTCCTGAAGGGGGACCGCTGTTTCAAGGACAAGTGCGCCATCGAGCGGCGCAACTACCCGCCGGGCCAGCACGGCCGGAGGCGTTCGAAGCTCCTGGGCTATGGGATCCAGCTTCGCGAGAAGCAGAAAGTCAAGCGGATCTATGGGCTGCTGGAGAGCCAGTTCCGGTTGACCTTCCAGCGCGCCGAGCGGCGCAAGGGGATCACCGGAGCCAACCTGCTCGAGAACCTGGAGCGGCGCCTGGACAACGTCGTCTTTTCGCTCGGTTTCGCCGCGTCGCGGGTCCAGGCACGGCAGCTCGTGGGCCACGGCCACGTCACCGTCGGCGGCCACAAGGTCACGATCCCCTCGTACGGCGTCTCCAAGGGAGAGGTCATCGCCATCAAGGAGAAGAGCCGCGCCAACGAGCAGATCCGGGCCTCGGTCGAGACGGCCCGGGCCCGCGGCGTCCCGGCCTGGCTCGATCTCTCGCCGGAGACCTTCTCCGGAACCGTTCGCGAGCTGCCCAAGCGCGAAGACATCAAGCTGCCCATCCAGGAGCAGCTGATCGTCGAGCTCTATTCGAAGTAATCCGGCAACGGAGGAGAATCTCATGACGCTCTGGAAAGGCTTTCAGAAACCGAAGCGGCTCGAGGTCGAGACCGAGACGCTCTCGAACACCTACGGGAAGTTCTACGCGCAACCCTTCGAGCGGGGGTTCGGCACGACGATCGGGAATGCCCTGCGGCGCGTGCTCCTCTCCTCCATCGAGGGGGCGGCGATCACCGCGGTCAAGATCGAGGGGGTGCTCCACGAGTTCTCCTCGCTGCCCGGTGTCGTCGAGGACGTGACCGACATCATTCTGAACTTGAAGCAGATCCCGATCAAGATGCACACGACCGAGGAGAAGATCCTGACCCTCGACGTCGAGCGCAAAGGCAAAGTCACCGCGGCCGACCTCCAAGGCGACTCCACGATCGAGATCCTGGATCCCTCGGCGCCGATCGCCACTCTCTCGGAGAACGGGAAGCTGCAGATGGAGCTGCGGGTGTCGATTGGGCGCGGGTACGTTTCGGCGGACAAGAACTTCGACGAGGACATGGGGATCGGCTACATCCCGATCGACTCGGTGCATTCCCCGGTGCGCCGCTGCAACTACCACGTCGAGGCCGCCCGCATCGGGCAGGCGACCGACTACGACCGGTTGGTGCTGGAGGTCTGGACCAACGGCACCGTGGCTCCCGCCGACGCCGTGGGCCTGGCCGCGACGTTGCTGAGGGACCACCTCACGATTTTCGTGAACGCGGAGCATGAAACGGCTCTGGAGGGCGCCGGGGAAGGGGAGCTGCCGGAGAACCTGGCCGAGTACCTGAACCGCTCGGTCGACGAGTTGGAGCTCTCGGTCCGCAGCGGCAACTGCCTGAAGAACGCGGGCATCCGGACGATCCGGGACCTGGTGCAGAAGACGGAGCGCGACATGCTCGAGACGAAGAACTTCGGGCGCAAGTCCTTAAACGAGATCCGGGACATCCTCCGGCCCATGGGCCTGTCGCTCGGGATGGAGCTCGAGCCCGCCGAAGCGAAGAGCGAGTAGACCGTCATGATGCACAATCGAGCCGGGCGCAAGCTCCGCCGCACGACGTCGCACCGCCTGGCGATGTTCTCCAACCAGCTGCAGTCGCTGATGACGCACGAGCGGATCCAGACGACGCTGACGAAGGCCAAGGAGCTGCGGCCCCTGGCCGAGCGCCTGATCACGATCGGAAAGAGCGACGGGGTCGCCGCGCGCCGGAAGGTCGCCCGCTGGATTCCGGACCGCACGACGGTCAAGAAGGTATTCGAGAGCCTCGCCCCGCGCTTCGTGGACCGCCCCGGGGGATACACGCGCATCCTCCGGCTCGGGTCGCGCCGGGGGGACGCCGCCGAGGCGGCGATCCTGGAGTTCGTGGACTACCGGTTCGAGGCGAAGGAGAAGGCGCCGCGCAAGGAATCCCTGGCGGACCGGGCGCGCCGGGCGGCCGGCGGGCGGGTCGAGACCGTCCGCAAGGAGAAGCCGGAAGGCGCCGAAGCCGCGCAAGAGGCGCCGAAACCGCCGAAGAAGGCGCGGCCCGCCCGGCCCGAGAAGGGCGCGCCGGCGACCGCGAAAACCGCTCCCAAGAAGGGGCCGACCCGGACCGGGCACACGAAGAGAGGGGACTGAGGAATCGGTACATCGGATCATCGGGTGATCGCCGGAGGTTCTTCCGATGAACCGATGAACCGATGGACCGATGAACCGATGAACCGATCGGCCCGCCTCGCCCCGACGAGAAGGGCGGCCTGGCTCTGGGGGCTCTTCCTCCTCGCGCTGACCTCCTGGCCCTCCCCGCCGCAGGTGCCGGTGCTCTCCGGCATTCCCTCGATCGACAAGGTCGTCCACAGCCTCCTCTACGGGGTCTTCGCCCTGCTGCTCTTCCGGGCGGTGCGCTGGCCGGGGCGTCCCGGCCTCACGCTGTCGCGGGCGCTCGCCGTCGTGGGGGCGCTCGCCGTCTTCGGCACCGCTGACGAGACTCACCAGGCCTTCATTCCGGGGCGTTCCATGGAGGGCCGGGACGCCCTGATGGACACGGCGGGATCAGCCGTCGGCGCTCTGCTGGCGCGGTGGAGGGGGAGGAGACGCAAAAGGGAGCCGAAGACTGTCGCTTGAGTCAGGCCCTCACCCCATCCCCTCTCCCGGAGGGAGAGGGGATCTTGCGAGAGAGCGGGCTTGCCTCGCCGAGGC
>JBOGJK010000443.1:0-3622 GCA_050745345.1 Thermoanaerobaculia bacterium | reverse complement strand
CTATGGCCCCTGAAGATCGGGCGAGCCCAGACACATAATCGGGACGTGCTCGGCTGGATCCTGCTCTTCGCTCTGGTCCCGACGCGCTCGGCGGCGAGCGAGGCGGAAGCCATCGTCCTCGGGATTGCGCAGGACGGCGGCGTGCCGCACCTGGGCTGCCGGCAAGATCTGTGCGTCGAGGCGCGGCGGGACCCGTCGAAGCGACGCCTCGTCGCCTCGCTCGGCCTCATGGACCCGGCGGCGGGCAAGCGGTTCGTCATCGACGCGACACCGGACTTCGCCGAGCAGATGGAGCGTCTCGGCGGCATGCCGGACGCGATCCTGCTCACGCACGCGCATATCGGGCACTATCTCGGGCTGGCGCAGCTCGGCCGGGAAGCCGCCAATACGAAGCAGCTTCCTGTCTACTGCACCGTCTCGATGGCAAGGTTCCTGCGCGAGAACAAGCCCTGGAGCCGGCTCGTCGAGCGCGGCAACATCGCGATCCGGGAGATCGAGCCCGGCAAGGAGTTCGCTCTCTCGGAGAACCTGCGCGCCACGGCTCTGCGCGTCCCGCACCGGGATGAGGACTCGGACACCGTGGCGTACCTGGTCGCAGGCCCCCGGCGCCGGGTGCTCTGGCTGCCGGACATCGACCGCTGGGAGAAGTGGGACCGCAAACCCGAGGATTTCGCGGCCGACCCCGACCTCACCATGTTTCTCGACGGAACGTTTTTCTCTGCCGACGAGCTGCCTGGCCGCACGATCACCGATATCCCTCACCCGCTCGTGCCGGACACGGCGTCCCGGCTTGGCGCCGCCGGCAGGCCCGCCGCGAGGGTCTTCTTCGTTCACCTGAATCACTCCAATCGGCTCCTCTGGGACGCCGAGGCCCTCCGGGCGCTCGAAGCGAAGGGCCTGCGCGTGGCCCGGCAGGGGGATCGTTTCGGCCTCTAAGCGGAACCCCTAGCGGGGTCAGGTCTTGATTTTTTTTACTGGAGTACAGATTCAAGACCTGACCCCACCTGCTAGCATTCCGCCGTGGCCACTACGCGCTCCCCCGCCCCGCATCCCGTGCTCCCTTGGCGGTCGACGGCGCGCCACCCGACGGCCTTCCCGGAGGGGTACTGGAAGACGGTGGTCTGGAGGGGACTGAAGCTCAAGTGCCCGGTCTGCGGCAAGGGAAGGCTCTTTCGCACCTACTTCGCGATGCACGACCACTGCGCCTGCTGCGGTGTGGGCTTCGCGCGGGAGCACGGGCAGTGGGTGGGCTCGCTCGACATCAACACTCTGCTCACGGCCGTCGTGCTGATGGTGGGTGTCGCGTTCGGGCCCGAGTGGCCGATCCGAACGAGCCTCGCCGTATGGTGCACGGCGGCGGTGATCCTGCCGATCCTCTCCTTCCGCTTCAGCCGCGGTCTCTGGACGGCGATCGTGCACCTGACGGGCGGCGTCTACTGAAGATGTCGACGGGACTTGTGTTGGCCGCGGAATAAGGCACAATCGCGACGTGAAAAAGAGAGACGAGGACCGCTCCGCGCGGGAGCGGCGCTCGGAGGAGCGCCGCCGAGAGCGCCGCCGCTCAGAGCGCCGCTTCCCGATCGGAGAGAACGCCGCTTCGGATCGCCGGCAGAGCAACCGCCGGCAGGCTCGCTAGCGCCCGGCCATAGCCCTCTCTTCGAGTCCGCCGCGAACAGCCGCCGGCCCCGCGCGCGCGCAGGCGTGTCCGTTGAAGCCCCCTCCGAGAAGCGGGATTTTCCCGGGGGACCCGGCGTGCCCTCAGCGCGATGCGAGCCGGTCCCGCGCCGGCGGAATCAGGCCGCCCTCGGGCTCTGGACGCGGCAGCAGGCCCGCCGTCTCGACGAGACGCAGGATCGAGTCCTGCCCCTTGATCGAGATCAGATGGATTCCCGAAACGCCCCGGATCTCCCGCACGGCGGCGACGGTCTCGAGCGCCAGGCGGAAGCCCTCCTCGGCCTGCCCGCTCGATGGCGCGCGCTCCAGACGCGCCATCACCGCGTCGGGAACGTCGATCCCCGGCACGACGTCGCGCAGGTAGCGCAGCGCCCGCGTCGAGCGGGCGACGTAGACCGAGACGAGGATGAAGACGCGTTCGAGAAGGCCCATGTCGCATACGCGGGAGAGAAAGGTCCGCAAGCGCGGCAGGTTGAAGCAGAGCTGGAGCTGCACGAACTCGGCGCCCGCCTCGACCTTCTTGCCCAGTCGGACCGGCCGAAAGTCGTGCGGGGGGGCAAACGGGTTCTCGACCGCTCCGATGAAGAAGGAGGGGGGAGAGGAGAGGGGCCGGCCCGACAGATACGTCCCCTGCTCCCGGAGAATGCGGGCGACGCGCAGAAGGTGCAGCGAGTCGAGGTCGAAGAGGGGCTTCGACTCCGGGTGATCGCCCACCGAGACATCGTCCCCGGTCAAGAGCAGCACGTTGCGAGCCCCGAGGCAGGCCGCGCCGAGCAGGTCCGACTGCAGCGCGAGGCGGTTTCGGTCCCGGCAGGTGAGCTGGACGATCGGCTCGAGGCCGGACCGGGCGACGAGATGACCGGCGGCGACGGAGCAGAGGTGCGGCCGGGCCGCGGGGTTGTCGGTGCAGTTGGCCGCGTCGACCCTTCCCCGCAACTCCGAAGCGCGGCGGCGGACCTCGTCCGGGTCCGCGCTGTTGGACGGCTGCATCTCGGCGGTGACGACGAAGTGCCCGGCCCGCAGGAGGGCCTCGAGTCGGCTCCGCGGCCGCGCCCCGGCGAGGGAGCCGCTCATCGGCGGTTCTCGGCGCCGGGATTGCCTTCCGACTCGAGCCGAAAGCCCTCGGCGCGCCCTTGCGCCTGCGCCCAGCCGGCCGGGACTTCCCGGTCGCGTCCGCGCGCCAGATTCATCCACGAGGAGGTTCCCTGGAGCCTCCAGTCGACGGGCGGGTTGACGCGCGCCATGTGGTCGCGCCAGAGCGGGAGTCGGCGCGAGCGCTCCCAGGCCTCGACCCAGACGCAGGGACGATCCGGGTAGACCTCGCAGTGGCCGTCCACGAGGACGCCTCCGCAGGGGCCGTTGCGCAGATTCTTCGGGCAGCGCATCGGGCAGACGAGGCCGGTCGAGTGGAGGATGCACTGTCCGCACATGCGGCAGTCGAAAAGCGCCCCCTTGACCGCTTTCTCGACCGCGGCCAGCGCCCCGTCGAGGACACTCACCTCAAGCCCTCCCTTGCGTTGCTCCGGACACTCTCCCGAGCCGACTCAGGAGACCGGGATCCGCTTGTCGGGGTCCACGAACGGCATGGGCACGACGGTCCCCGTCCGCCGTCCCCACTCGCTCTCGACGCGGACCTTCGAGCCGTTGCCGGCGAGGTCGACCGGGAGCCAGCAGAACCCGATGTTTTTCTTGAGGCGGGGCGAGTAGATGGCCGAGGTGACTTTCCCGATCCGCTCGCCGCCGGTCGCCCGGAAGGCCGGCCACTTGACGTTGTTCAACTCCGGAAGCGGGTCGCCGTCGAGCTCGACGCCCACGAGCCGCCGCCGGACCCCCTCGGCCTTGATGCGTTTGAGCGCCGCGATGGAGAGGCAGGCCTCCTCCGGCAGGCTGAAGTCCACCAGGCGCTCGAGGCCCAGCTCGAGCGGGTTGTTCTCGTAGGTCATGTCGG
>JBOGJK010000442.1:0-4261 GCA_050745345.1 Thermoanaerobaculia bacterium | reverse complement strand
CGGGAGAGGGCCGGGGTGAGGGCGCTGCGCTCGCCCACCAACGTCTCCTCACCCCGCCACCACCGCCGGAGCTGCCACCGCGTCGCGAAACTCCCGTATCGCGGCCATCGCCCGATCCACCATCATCTGCCGCCGCTTCGCCTTGTCGCGGATCGGCGAGTGCGAGGTGTCCTCGATCAGGCCGAAGGTCACGTTCATCGGCTCGAATTTCTCTTCCGGCGGGCGCTCCGAGCAGTGGCGCGCGAGCGACCCCATCGCCGTCGCGTACGGGAGCGGGATCGGGTCGCGCCCTTCCAGAAGCTGCGAGAGCGTCAAGCCCACGGCGAGCCCCGTCGCGGCACTCTCGACGTACCCCTCCACCCCGGTGATCTGCCCGGCAAAGAAGATCCGCGGCTGCCGGCGCATGCGCCAGAAGCGGTCCAGGTGCGCCGGCGCGTGGATGTACGTGTTGCGGTGGAGCATCCCGTAGCGCACGAAGACGGCGTCCTGGAGCCCCGGGATCTTCCGGAAGACGCGTTGCTGCTCCGGGACTCGGAGCTTCGTCTGGAAGCCCACCAGGTTGTAGTGCTCCCGGGCGAGGTCGTCCTGGCGCAGCTGCACGACGGCGTGCGGGATCCGGCCCGTGCGCGGGTCGGGCAGCCCCATCGGCTTCATCGGCCCGTGCCGGAGCGTCTCCGGTCCCCGCTGTGCCATCACCTCGATCGGGAGGCACCCCTCGAAATAGATCCCCTTCTCGAAGTCCTTGACCGGCACGATCTCGGCCGAGAGCAGGTCCGAGACGAACTCTCCGTACTGCTCGCGCGAGAGCGGCGCGTTCCAGTAGTCCTCTCCCCCTCCCTTGCCGTAGCGCGAGAGGGCGTACATCTTCGAGAAGTCGAGCGAGGGGGCCGTCACGATCGGAGCGATCGAGTCGTAGAAGTAGAGGTCCGCAGTCCCGAGCAGACGCCCGATCGCGCCGTCCAGTGCCTCGGAGGTCAGGGGGCCCGTGGCCAGCACGACGTACCCCTCCGGAGGGATCTCCCGCACCTCTTCCCGAACGAGGTCGATCTCGGGGCGCTCCGCGATCGCCTCCGTCACCAGGCCCGAGAAGACATCCCGGTCCATGGCCAGAGCGTCGCCGGCCGGCACGGCGGCCCGCCGGGCGCAGCGGATCACGAGCGAGTCGAGCTCCTCCATCTCGCGCTTGAGCAACCCGACGGCGTTGGACGGATTGTCGGAGCGGAAGGAGTTGGAGCAGACCAGCTCCGCGCACCGGTCGGTCCGGTGCGCCGCGGTCGAGATCCTCGGGCGCATCTCGTACAGGCACACCCGGTGCCCGCGCCGGGCGAGCTGCCAGGCGCACTCCGAGCCTGCCAGGCCCGCCCCGACGATCGCCACGCTCGAGGACATCCTTGCGATTCTATCGAGGCCCGAGGGTCTCGCCGAGACTATATCAATGTTTATATAGTGAATCCGCAATGTACTGCGGATCGCGGCGTGGCCGGCGATGGCCTAAGGCGCCGTCCGGCCCTTGCGCCGCGCCAGGGGAACGACGAACCGGATCGAGGTCAGGCGCATCGAGAAGGCCGCGATCTTGTTGTCTACGAGCCCCGCGGCAAGCCCCGCCTGCTGCACGTCGGACCAGGAGAAGGGAAAGGAGAGCTCGTCCTGGTAGGGCTTCTTCGGGAAGACCGCCCAGAGCGAGCCCGAAGGAGTCAGCCGCTTTTCCAGGTCCCGGAAGAAGGATGGCAGCGATCCCTCCGGCGGAACCTCCGACATGAGCCAGTCGTGGTGTCCCGGCGGCCAGGCCGTGACCCATTCGACGAGCGGCCCGAAGATCTCCCGGACGGCACGGCGAAACTCCTCGGAGTGCCCGCGAGCGAGGGCGGGCTCGGCGCCCGGCAGCGAGAACTTGGCCCACGGGGTCGGCATCGTCAGCCGGCGCGCTCCCGGTTCACCACCCGCCCCCGCCGCCGCCGCCGGAGCTTCCTCCGCCGCCTCCTCCCCCGCCGCCGCTGCCCGAGGAGGGCGCCGAGACTCCCGCGGCGACGGCTCCGGCCGCGACCGTCCAGGAAGAGGAAGCCCCCGCCCCGCCGAAGGCTCCGCCGCCGCCGGTCCAGGATCGAGAGGAGGCCGTGGAAGAGCCGGAGGAGGAGCCGGAGCCCGACTCGGAACGGCCGGCGCTGGAGGCCCCGCCGTGCGCCCGGAACCAGCGGTCGGCCGCTCCCGTCAGGCCGAAGGCGACGACGTAGGGGAACCACCCGTCCGCGAGCCTCGGCGCGGGGCGGCGCAGCTCCTCCCGGAAGAAGTTGCGCGCCGCCGTCAGCGCCTTGCGGCGGGCCAGGCGCCTGGGGCCGCTGCGGGTCTTCGCGAGCGCGAACACGGTCCCGATGATCGCGAGGCGCAGGAGGAAGACGCCGGCGACGAGCGCTCTGCTCGCGCCGCGCGAGGCGCCGAAGCCTCGCCAGGACAGAAAAAGCAGCAGGAGCGGAACGGCGAAAAGCAGCGGCGCGAACGCGCCCAGCCGATCGACCCGATTGCGGTAGAGCGCCCCGCAGCCGGCGGCAAGACCCCAGAGCAGGAGATGGAAGATGCCGGTTCCGACGACCGTGCCGGGTTGCTCCCCGCCGCCGATGACCGAGAGGACGAGCGCGGCGACACCGGCGAGAAAAGGAACCGATGCGGGCCATACCGTAGGGCGCGGTGAGCGGTCGCGGAAATCGGGGTGCGACGCGAGCTTCGACTCCAGCCCCGGGCGGATCTTCGCGGCCGGGTCGAAGCCGCTCGACCGGTAGTGCTTCCGGATCGCGTCGGTGTCGGTCTCCTTGCGGCCGCCGAAGAAGAGGGCCTGCACGAGCTCGCGGTCGTAGCCGGAGAGCTGCTCGGGCGCGACGAGCAGGCGCATCGCGAGCGACTTGCCCTCGACGCGAGTCTCGATCTTCTTCTCCGAGGCGAGGCGCGCGAGCACGGCCGCGACCTCGGGGGCGCCGACCTTCTCGTCCCAGAGCGCGCCCGCTTCCTCCGGCGCGAGCGACAGCAGATTCCTCTGGAGCCACTGCTCGTCGATCGCCTCCAGCGGAGGCAGCGGCTCGAAGCGGCCGAGGGCCTTCTCGCGCGAGCGGAAGGAGAGGGACAGCGCGGCGGTCGCGGCGACGAGCAGCAGGAAGAAGGCGAGCCGTGCCGTCCGCCCGGCCACGCGGCGTGCGGCGGCGGGCCGGCCGGCCCCGACGCGGGAGAGGGGCAGCCGCACCACGACGCTCTCGCCGGGCAGAAGCCTTTCGCGAGACAGAGATCCCGCCCACGGGCGCTCCGGCCGCCACACGGGATCGAGCGCGAGCTCCAGCGTGAACTTCTCAATCGGACCCGTGCGGTCGGGGAAGGCGAAGTCATGGTCGAGGACGAAACGGCCCTCCTCGGAAAGCAGGATCCCGGAGAGCGTGTAAGCGATCTCGTAGACCAGCTCCGTCCTCTCGAAGGGCGGGTCGCCCGGCAGCCGGCTTCGCCAGCGCAGCGTGCGCGAGTCCTTCCAGGCGTACCGATCGACGGCGGAGAGGTCTCCCGGTAAGAGGGGCAGCGCCCGGCCGTCCGGGGCGATTCGGGAAAGCCCCTCCAGGGCGAGGCTCTGGCCGGGGAGCACCCGGAAGATCCGCTCTCCCCCGTTCCAGTCCCCCGTGAACACCATCGCCTGCCGCTCCAGAACGTGCAGGACGCCCTCCGCGTCGAGGCGGGCGCGGACCTCCACGGCTCGCCAGTGGAGATCGCGCGCGGGCGCGGCCGCCGCGGCGGCGAGAAGAGCCAAGAGAACGGCGGGCAGGGTGAGCCGGGGCGGGGCGGTCGGTCGCGGCATCGCGGATCTCCTCGGACGACTCGGAGAATCGTAACCGAAGGCCCCGTCCCCGCGCCGCTGGTCTACACTGGGCGCTCCATGCCTCGGCCCGACCGGATCCGCTCCCGATGAGCCGCGACAAGAACGGCCTGCGGCTGCGCTCCCTCAAATTCGCTTTGGAGCTGACCAGCCGCTGCAACCTGCGCTGCGGCATGTGCCCCATGGACGACCTGACGCGCCCCTACGAGGACGCGCCGTGGGACATGGTCGAGCAGGTCGCGCGCCAGATGACGGCCCTGGGACTCCGGATGCGGTACCTGCACGAGATGGGAGAGCCGCTGATGTACAAGCGGCTGCCCGAGGCGATCGACCTCTTCCCCGGCGTATGCGTCTCGACCAACGCGACACTGCTTTCCGAGCGGCTCTCCCGGGAGCTGCTCTCGAGCTCTCTCTCGC
>JBOGJK010000441.1:0-3466 GCA_050745345.1 Thermoanaerobaculia bacterium | reverse complement strand
GTCCAGGCCCGGCTCGTCCCGCGTCCAGCCGCCGACGTCCACGCGCCCCTCGCGAACGGCCTCGCGCGCGGCGCGGCGCGAGAGGCGAAACGCCCGCGAGACCGCGAGATCGAGCCTCACGGCGGAGCGCCCCGCGCCGCCCGGGGCACGCGGATCTCGACGAAGAACTGCGGGTCGCCGATGCGCGCCTCGGGCCCCGCGCCCGGCCCGTAGGAGGCGGCGACCTCGAAGTTCTCCCGCACTAATCGGTCGAGGTCCACCAGGTAGTCCCTGCCGAATCGGACGGCCCGGTGGCCGACGGCGAGCACGTTGGCATGGAGGATCGCGTCGGGCGGCCGGCGGGAGAGCCGCTCGATCGCGTCCGCTTCGGCCGCCTCGTCCAGGTGTCCGGGGAAGAACTGGTCCTGCGGGAGCGGGTTGGAAAGCCTCAGGACATAGTTGAAGAAGCCCCCTTCCGGAAAGCCCGTCAGGGTCCCTCCCGCCGGCATGCGCGCCGCGAGGTCCTGGAGAGAGTCGCGGGTCACGGAGGCCACGGGCTCCGTCAGCAGAAGCGAGCCGGCCGGCGTCTCGACGCGCGTCCATCCCGCGTGGCGAAAAATTCGGGCCAGATCTCCCGCGCGAAAGAGAAGGAAGACGACGAGCGCCGCGCTGGCCAGGTGCGCCAGCCGCGCGCCCAGGGCCGGCGCCGCCCGCTCGGCCAGCCGATAGAGCCAGACGGCGGCGACGAGCAGCGGCAGGGGGAGCAGAAAGGCGCTATAGGGGCCGACGTACCCGGCCGCGAGCAGCACCCGGGCCCCGAAGAGCGCAGAGACGTAGAGAAGCGCGTCGGGGACGCACTCGAGCAGCCGTCCCGGCGGCCGTCCGGCGAGGCGCCGGGCGAGCCGCACGGCGGCGCCCAGCACCAGCAGCGGCGGCACGACACGCACGAGGGGCGGGAAGAGGGCGAGGGTCGCGGCGAGGGAGGCAGGCGGATCGAGGCAGACCGCTGCGACGGCGGCGAGGATCGCGGCGGCGGCCGCCTCGAAGAGGGCTGAGCCCCGCCGCGTGCGCGCGGAAAGAGCCGAGGCGGCCGCGAGCACGCAGGCGAAGAGGAGCAGCACCACGGCCGAGAGCGCCAGCTCCGTCAGGCGCAGCGCCGGCCTGTCGAAGCCCGCGTAGGAGGCGTAGATGTGGCGGAAGGTCTCGGGAGGCCCCGCGAGCGCGAGCCACCCTTCGCGCCGGAGGGTGGGCAGCGGCGTTCCGATCGAGAGCACGGCGTAGAGGAGGGCGGCCGCGGCGAGGGGAAGAATCGCCGGCACGACCAGACGCTCAGGTCTTTTTCTCTCGAGCGCAAGGGCCGCGATCGCGGCCAGTCCCATCTCGGGTCTCGAGAGGAGCGCCGCCAGCAGGCACGCGGCCGCCACACGGTCGCCCCCCGCACTCTGGCGCCCGGAAGCCGCGGCCAGGGCCCAGGCAACGGAGGCGGCCGCGAGCGCCGTGTCGAAGCTGAAGGGGAAGAGGTGACAGCCGCCCGGCCGCTGGAAGAAGCAGGCCGTGACGATCAAGGCGGTCACCAGGGCCGCGCGCCCCGGGGAGAGCAGACGCATTGCGAGCCGCCGCAGGGCCTCGAGGCCCGCCGCCGCGATCGCCGCGGCGAAGGCGATCCGCGCGGGCAGGGAGGGGCCCGCCGCCCGGTCGATCGCCGCGGCGAGGTAGGGCGCCAGCGGCCCGTGGTAGAAGCGCACGCCGCGGTAGAGGGCCTCGCCCCGCGAAAGGCGCCACGGGGTCGAAAGCTCCCGCCCCCCATCCACGTACGGCTCGATCCAGCGGCTCCAGGAGAGAAGCGCGAGCAGGAGGAAGACCGCGTAGGGCAACGCGGCGAGGAGGGCGCCGGACGCGCTTCGGCCCGGAGGGTCCTCGCGAATCGGCGCGGAAGGCACTGGCCGATGTTAACCCCCTTCGACCACCGACTACCGCCTGCCGACTGCCGACTGCCGACTCTCGACTCTTGACTCTCGGCACTCGACTCTCGACTATCCCCTCGTGCAGGAGAAGATGGCGAGCCGCAACCCGGTCGTGCGGGCGCTGGCATCGGCCACGTCCCACTTCTGGTTCCCCTTCGCGCTCTTCTGCGCGCGCACCCTCCCGCGGGGCGCGCTCTTCGCCATGGCCCGCGCGCTCCTGAATCCCTACATGCGCTCCCGGCCGAAGTACGTCGCCGCTCTGCGCGGGAATCTCTCCCGGATCCTGGGAGCCGCGGAGACCTCGCCGGAGGTCGCGCGCAAGGTCCGGGAGCTGATCGACGCGCACTTCTTCGCCTGGGGAGACTTCCTTTACTTCGCCACGCGCCCTCCGGAGCGCGCGGCCGCGCTGGTCGAGAGCGTCATCGGCTTCGACCGGATCCTCGAGGGGCGGGCGAAGGGGAAGGGCGTGCTGCTGGTCACGGCGCATCTGGGCAACTGGGAGATAGGCGACCTGATGTTGGCCCAGGTCCGGCAGCCGATCCATGTCGTTCTCGTGCCGGACATCTTCCCGGGAGTCGAGCGGGCCCGGCGGCGCCTGCACGATCGCGCCGGCGTCACGGAGATTGCGGTGGACCGGACACTTGCCCCGACGCTCGCCGTCCTGCGGGCGCTCGGACGCAACGCGATCGTGGCGATGCAGGGGGACCGCGACTTCGACAACACCGGTGTCGCCGTTCCCTTCTTCGGGAAGGAGGCGTTCTTCCCCCGCGGTCCGCTTCGCGTCGCGATGGCGACCGAAGCGACCGTGCTGCCCGCCTTCATCGTGCGCGTGCCCGACGGCCGCTATCGGGCGATCCTCGAAGAGCCGCTCGAGATCGACCGCGGCGGCGACCGCGAGGCGGCCCTGCGGCGGAACCTCCGGCGCTACGTCTCGATCCTCGAGCGCTACGTGCGGCAGTACCCGGAGCAGTGGTACTGCTTCTATCCCTTCTGGGACGATCCCTCGAGACGCTCGGAAGACGGTAGACGGTAAACGGGAGACGGGAGACGAACGAAGGCTCTGATCGCGGTTCGTCTACCGTCTACCGTCTCCCGTCTCCCGACCCCCGTCTTCCGTCTCAGCGCGGGCGCCGGGCGGACACCGCCGCGACGAAGAAGGCGTCGTAATGTTTCGCGAGGTTTTCGACGTCGGGCAAGACCTCCGGCTCCTCGAAGCCGGCGGCCCGAAACGACCGCCGCCAGCTCTCGGGCGTCAGGAACCCGTGGGTGGGCCGGGTGTGCGGGTCCGTCGCCACACCGGTGAAGTTCTCGAGGAAGTTGAAGACGAACTCGACGTAGATCGGTTGCCCTTCGAAGGGGCGCACGCACTCGGAGAACAGGGCGACTCCGCCCGGCTTGAGCGTCTCGCGGACCCGGGCGAGGGTTGCTCCGAGATCCTTGGCGACGTGGATCGTGTTGACGGCGTAGACCAGGTCGGCGCATGCGGGCACGATTCCCTGCTCTCCGAAGTCGCGGTCCATATC
>JBOGJK010000440.1:0-6391 GCA_050745345.1 Thermoanaerobaculia bacterium | reverse complement strand
CGCCCTGGGGATGCCGCCCGGCCAGATCGCGGAGGGGCTTTCGGCAGTCGAGCGTGTGCCGGGCCGGCTGGAGCGCGTCGAGGCCGGGCAACCGTACCCGATCCTGGTGGACTACGCCCATACCGAGGACGCCCTCCGGCGGCTGCTCACCGCCGTGCGCGAGCTCGCCGACCGGAAGATTCTTCTCGTCTTCGGCTGCGGCGGGGACCGGGACCGCGGCAAGCGGGAGCCGATGGGCTCGATCGCGGGCACCCTGGCGGACATCCCGATCGCGACCTCCGACAACCCGCGCTCGGAGGACCCCGAGGCGATCCTGGACGAGGTCGAGCGCGGGCTCGCCGCCTCCGGGGCGACCAAATACCTGCGCATCGCGGATCGGCGCGAGGCGATCCGGACGGCGATCGGTCTGGCCAATCCCGGGACGGTGCTGGTCATCGCGGGGAAGGGACACGAGACGACGCAGGTGATCGGGGCGCGCGAGGAGCCGTTCGACGACCGCGTCGTGGCCGGGGAGCTGGCGTCGCGCCGATGAACTTCTCGCTTTCGGATCTGGCCCGGGCGGTTGGCGCGGCGGTCTCCGGCGAGGCGTCGCTGACGGGCGCCGCGGTGGACTCCCGCGCCGTGCGGCCGGGCGACCTCTTTATTGCCCTGCCCGGGGCGAACGTGGACGGGCACGACTTCGCGGCGGAGGCCGTCTCTCGCGGCGCGGCCGCCATCCTGGCCTCCCGCGAGATTCCCGCCGTCGAGGGCCGGGTGCCGGTGGTCCTCGTGCCCGACACCGGCGATGCGCTGCTCTCCTTCGGGGGGTGGCTGAAGAGGCGCGCGGGGTTTCGCCTGGCCGCCATCGGAGGCTCGGCCGGCAAGACGACGACCAAGGAGTTCGCCGCCGCGATCCTGTCGCGCCATTGCCGGGTGGGAAAGACTCCCGGCAACCAGAACAGCGCGATCGGGTTCCCGCTCTCGGTCGTGAACCTCTCGCTGGGCCCCGACTGGATGGTGGGCGAGATGGGGATGAGCGCGCCGGGAGAGATCTCCCGCCTCTCGCGCACCTTCGAGCCCGACGTCGCCGCGATCACGCTGATCGCGCTCGAGCACCTGGAGTTCCTGGGCTCGCTCGACGCGATCGCGCGGTCGAACGCGGAGATCCTCGAGGGGCTGCGTCCCGGCGGGACCTTCGTCGTCAACGCCGACGACTCGCGGATCGCCTCGATCGCCGCGTCCTTCACCGGAAAGACGCTGCGCTTCGGGGCCGCCGCGCCGGCACAGGTGCGCGTCGGGCAGGTCGTGGCGGGCGAGCGCGGCTCGCGCTTCCGCCTCAAGACCGACTGGGGCGAGGCGGCGGTGACGCTGCCGCTGCCGGGCGCCCACCAGGTCGCCAACTTCCTCGTGGCCTCCGCCGTGGCGATCGCCGCGGGGGCCACGGTCGAGAATTGCGCGGAGGCGGCGGGCAAGCTCACTGCGGTGGCGCACCGGGGAGAGTCGCGCCGCCACGCCTCCGGGGCGATCCTCTACGACGACGCCTACAACGCGAGCCCCCCCTCCATGCGGGCGGCGCTCGACACGCTCGCGCTCCTGCCCGGCAAGCGGAAGATCGCGGTCCTGGGAGACATGCGCGAGCTGGGGCCCGAGTCCGAGTGGTGGCACCGGGAGACGGGCCGTTACGTGGTCGGCCGCGCCGACCGGCTCATCTGTGTGGGTCCCTTCGCGCGCTTCCTCGGCGAGGGCGCGGTCGAGGCGGGTTTCGCGCCGGGCGAGTTGCGCACGCTCGAGACACCCGAGCACGCCGCCAACCTGCTCGATTCGATGCTCGACGCCGGCGACACGGTGCTCTTCAAGGCCTCCCGCGGTGTGGGCCTCGAGCGGGCCGTGGAGATTCTGGCAGAGGCGTCGCCCCAGTATCCGGTAGACGGGAGACGGTAGACGTGAGACGAAGAAGAGCGGTCTTTCGTCTTCCGTCTCCGGTCTTCCGTTTCCCGGCCCCAGGGTTCTTCTGATGCTCTACCACTGGCTCTATCCCCTCGCCAAGCAGTACGCGGCCTTCAACGTCTTCCGGTACATCACGTTCCGCACCGCGATGGCGGCGGTGACGGCCCTGCTGCTCCTGCTCGTGCTCGGCCCGTCGATGATCCGGTGGTTGAAGCGGCGGCAGATCGGGCAGGCGATCCGGGAGGAGGGGCCGCGCACGCACCTGGCCAAGGCGGGCACGCCCACCATGGGGGGCCTCCTGATCCTCTTCGCGATCACGGCCGCGACCCTGCTCTGGATGGACCTGGCGAACCGGTTCGTCTGGATCGCGCTCGGGATCCTCCTCGCGCTGGGCGCCGTCGGCTTCGCCGACGACTACACGAAGATCGCGCGCCGCCGGAGCCTCGGCCTGACCGGGAGGGGCAAGCTGCTGCCGCAGTTTGCCGTCGCGCTCGCCGCCGCCTGGGCCATTTCGCAGTGGGCGGCGCACGGCGCCTTCTCGACCGTGGTGACCTTCCCCTTCCTCAAGAAGGTGATCCTGGACCTCGGCCTCCTCTACGTTCCGTTCGTGGCCGTCGTGTTGGTCGGCTCCTCGAACGCCGTCAACCTGACCGACGGGCTGGACGGGCTGGCGATCGGGGCCGCCGGGATCGCCGCGGGAACCTACGCGGTCCTCGCCTACGTCACCGGAAACGCGGTGGCGGCCCGGTATCTCCAGATCCCCTTCGTGCCGCAGTCCGGAGAGCTCGCGGTCTTCTGCGGCGCGATCCTGGGCGCCTCTCTGGGGTTCCTCTGGTTCAACTGCCACCCGGCCGACATCTTCATGGGCGACGTCGGGTCGCTGCCGCTGGGGGGCGCGATCGCGGCCGTGGCCGTCATGACCAAGCAGGAGATGCTTTTGGCGATCGTGGGCGGCCTCTTCGTGCTGGAGGCGCTCTCGGTGATCCTCCAGGTGATCTCCTTCAAGGCGACGGGGCGGCGCGTGTTTCGCATGGCGCCCCTCCATCACCACTTCGAGCTCGCCGGTTGGGCGGAGTCGCGCGTCATCATCCGCTTCTGGATCGTGTCGCTCTTCTTCGCGGTCGCCGCCCTGTCGACGCTGAAGCTGCGATGAGCGCCATGCCGGGACACGGGAGACGACAGACGGGAGACGGAGAGGCTTCGCCGGCCCGCGAGATGCTGCCGGAGAAGGTGGCGATCCTGGGATTCGCCCGCAGCGGTCGCGCCTTAGCCGAGGCTCTTTGCGACCGGGGTGTAGCGGTCTCGGTCGGCGACGACAAGCCGGAGAGCGCCTTTCCGGAGGCGCACGAGCTTCGCGAGCGCGGCGTCGCGTTCTTCTTCGGCGGACCCAAGGAGGCGCTGCTCGAGGGCGCAGGGTGGCTCGCGATCTCTCCCGGCGTCCCGCTGACCGCGCCGGTGGTCCAGGCCGCGCGGCGGCGGAGGGTACCGGTGCTCGCGGAATTCGAGATCGCCTGGCGCATCGCCGAGAGTGAAGCCGCCGGAGAGAACCGCTGGGTGGCCGTGACGGGGACCAACGGAAAATCGACTACGACCGCCTGGATCGCCGAGGCGCTGCGCCGCGCCGGCCGGCCGGTGGCGCTGGCCGGGAACATCGGCGTGCCCCTCTCGGCGTTCCTTTCGGACCGGTCGGGACGCGACTTCGTCTGCGAGCTCTCCTCCTTCCAGCTCGAAACGGTCGAGCGCTTCGCCCCGCAGGTGGCCGTCTTGACCAACATCACGCCGGACCATCTGGACCGGTACCCGAGCTTCGAGGCCTACGCGCGCTCCAAGTGGCGTCTCTTCGCGCGGCAGCGCCCGCAGGACTTCTCGGTCGTCAACGCCGACAATCCGCCCTCGGCCGGCGCGCCGACCCCCGCCCGGCGTGTTCCCTTCTCGCGCGCGGGGCACGTGGCGGGGGGCGTCTGGGTGGAGGAAGGGGTGATTCTCTCGGAGGTCCGGGGAGAACGGCGCGAAGTGCTGGCGGCCGAGCGGCTGGCGCTGCCGGGCGCCCACAACCTGGAGAACGCTCTGGCGGTGGCCGCCGCCGCCCTCTGCCTCGAGACTCCGGAGTACGCGATCCGCGACGCCCTGACTCGCTTTGCGGGGCTCCCGCACCGAAGCGAGCTGGTGGCGCAGGCTCGCGGCGTACGGTGGGTGGACGACTCTAAGGGAACCAACGTGGACGCGACGCGCAAGTGCCTGGAGGGCTTCCCAGAGGGTTCCGTCATCCTGATCCTGGGGGGGCGCGACAAGCAGGGAGACTTCCCGTCGCTCTCCGGCGCCGTGGCCCGCGCGGCGCGTTGTGTCCTGACGATCGGCGAGGCCGCCGAGGTGATCGAGCGGGCGCTCGCCGGCGGCGCCGCGATCGAGCGCTGCGGGACGATGGAAAACGCCGTCCTGCGGGCGAGCGAGATCGCCCGGCCGGGAGAGACGGTGCTGCTCTCGCCGGCCTGCGCCTCCTTCGACGCGTACGCCAGCTACGAGGAGCGGGGTCGCCACTTCGCGACCCTGGCGCGCGCCGTGGCCGCCAAGACGCCGCGCAAGGAGTAGGGCGTGAACCGTAAACCGATCAACGTGAACCGTGAACCGTTAACCGTGAACCGATCGAGGAGGGGTATCGAATCGGTTTACGGTTCCCGGTTTACGGTTTACGGCGCAAATGGCGCGTAAGCTCGCGAGCGACAAGGTCCTCTTCGTGGTTCTCACCGCGCTGTCGCTCTTCGGATGCGTCATGATCTACAGCGCCTCGGCGGTGTCGGCCGCGGCGTCCTCCGGGAGCCCCTACCACTACCTGCTCAAGCAGATCGCGGCGCTGTCGATCGGGGGGCTCGCGGCGTTTCTGCTCTACCGGATCGACTACCGGCACCTGGCGCGCCCCTGGATCGTCTACGGGGCCTACGGCATCGCGTTCCTGCTCTGTGTCGCCGTCCTCTTCCGCCCTCCGATCAACGCCGCGAGGCGCTGGCTCTCGCTGGGCCCGGCGATGCTGCAGCCCTCGGAGCTGCTGAAGATCGGCCTGGTGCTCGTCTTCGCCTCCCAGGTCGCGGGCAAGTTCGCCCGAGCCGGCGACGCCGACCGCGCGGTCGGCCCGTGCGTCGCGCTGGCGGCGCTCGCGGCCGGCGTCGTGCTGCTCGAGCCCGACATGGGCACCGCGGTCTGCTATCTCGTGCTGTGCGCCGTCGTGCTCTGGCTCGCCGGGGCGCGCGCGAAGGTCTTCCTGCTCGGCACCGCGGCGGCGCTGCCGCTCTCGGTGCTTCTCGCCCTTTCGGCGAGCTACCGGAAGGCGAGACTGCTTTCGTTCCTGCGGCCCGAGGCGGACCCGCTTGGCGCCGGCTTTCAGGCCCTCCAGTCCCTGATCGCCGTGGGGGCGGGCGGCTGGCTCGGCAGCGGCCTGGGGGAGAGCCGGCAGAAGCTCTTCTTCCTCCCGTATCCGCACACCGACTTCATCTTCTCGATCGTCGGCGAGGAGCTGGGCTTCGTGGGCGCCGCCGCTCTGGTCGCGGCCTTCGGCGTGATCGCCTGGCGGGGACTGCGCGCCGCGCGCCGCGCGCCCGACGCTTTCGGCGCCTTCCTCGCGGCGGGCGCCACGGCCATGATCGTGGTCCAGGCGGCCATCAACATGAGCGTTGCCCTCGCCCTCCTGCCCACCAAGGGCCTGCCGCTCCCCTTCGTGTCGTACGGCGGGTCCTCACTGGTCGCCTCGTGGCTGGCGGCGGGACTGATCCTGAACGTGTCGCAGCACGAGGTGGAGAGGACGGAGTCGTGATTTGCCAAACCGTAAATCGGAAATCGTAAATCGTGAATGGGAGCGCGTCACGGTGCGCCGATATCTTCGGGCTCCGATTCACGATTCACGATTCACGATTCACAAGCAAGTGCGAACCGCTTGAATGACTCAGCAGATACATACGTGATCGCGGCCGGTGGGACCGGGGGCCACGTCTTCCCGGGCATCGCCCTGGCGCGGGAGATCGCCGCCCGTCGGCCGGCCGCGCGGATCGTCTTCGTCGGGACGGGGCGCGGCATGGAGGCGCGCCTGGTTCCCGAGGCGGGGTTCTCGCTCGAGACCGTCGGAGCCAGCGGTTTCGCCGGGAAGGGCCTCGCCGCGCGCCTCGGCTCGCTTCTGCGGCTGCCGGCGAGGATCCTGCAGGCGCGGCGGCTCCTGCGCCGGCTCCGGCCCCGCGCGGTCGCGGGGGCGGGCGGATACGTCAGCGTGCCGGTGGTCCTCGCGGCGCGCTCCCTCTCCGTCCCGACATTGATCCACGAGTCCAACGCCCTGCCCGGGATCGCCAACCGGCTTCTCTGCCGTCTGGCCACGCGCACCGCGGTGGGGCTCGAGGCGGCCAATGCCCGGCTCGCGAAACCCGGGGTCGTGACCGGCAACCCCGTGCGTCCCGAGTTCTTCGCGGCGCCCCCGCTCGCGGTC
>JBOGJK010000439.1:0-5229 GCA_050745345.1 Thermoanaerobaculia bacterium | reverse complement strand
CGCATGGGACCTCCGCCGGGGGGAACGGGGGTGTCAAGTGGGATGTTCCCGAAAAGGCGCGCCCTCACCCCGGCCCTCTCCCGGTGGGAGAGGGGGCGGAGGGGAGCGCCGTCTCAGGATCCCCCTACCTCAGCTCCTCCATCATGGCGGTGAGCGCCTCGCGGGGCGGGCGCACCCGCTCCATCGGGAGCGTCGCCAGCGGCTCGTCGGGCAGGCCCAGCAGCGACAGGAAGTCCTTCTTCTCGGGTTCGACGTAGATGAGCCCCGTCAGGAACTCGTTCTTCTCCCGCGCCTCCCGCAGCAGCTCGAAGGCCTTCCCCTTGTCGGTGGCGTCGTAGTCGGCGCGCAGCTTCTTCAAGCGGATGTGCGAGCCGTCGTGCAGCCGCACGTCCTGGGTCGTGCCGGGGTCGTAGTCCACCCGGATCTCCTCGAAGTAGGGCACGAAACCGATCTCCTGGATCGGTTCCTCGTGGTCCTTGGCCCACTTGTAGGACTTCGTCGAGGTCTCGTGGTTGTTGAACGTGACGCAGGGAGAGATGACGTCGAGAAGCGCCGTTCCCCGGTGCGCGATCGCTCCCTTGATCAACGCCACGAGCTGTTTCATGTCGCCGGAGAAGGAGCGCGCCACGTAGCCGCTGCCGAGCTCGATCGCCAGGGCGCAGAGGTCGATCGCCGGCAGGTCGTTGACCACCCCGGTCTTCAGCTGCGAGCCCAGGTCCGCCGTGGCAGAGAACTGCCCCTTGGTCAGGCCGTAGACGCCGTTGTTCTCGACGATGTAGACCATCGGCACGTTGCGGCGCAGCAGGTGCACGAACTGCCCGGCCCCGATCGAGGCCGTGTCGCCGTCGCCGGAGACCCCAACGTAGAGGAGCGTCGGGTTGGCCAGCGCCGCCCCCGTGGCGATCGCCGGCATGCGGCCGTGCACGGCGTTAAAGCCGTGCCCGCGGTCGGCGAAGTAGGCGGTCGTCTTCGAGGAGCAGCCGATGCCCGACATCTTGCCGACCTTGTGGGGGGCCACCCCCATCTCGTAGAGGGCCTGCGTGATCTCGCGGGTGATGACGTCGTGCCCGCACCCCACGCAGAGCGTCGACTTCAAGCCACCGTATTCCTTGACGGTCAGGTCGATGCGGTTGGACGCCGGCGCCTTGGGCTCCGTGACGGAGGACATCACTTCTTCTCCCCGGCCTCGATCCCTTCGATCACCGTTTCGGCGTCGATGGGGAAGCCGTTGTAGTGGCGGATGGAGCGGAGCTTCGAAACGTCGCGGGCGGGAATCTCGAGGCGCAGAAGATCGTGCATCTGCCCGTCCCGGTTCTGGTCCACCACATAGATCCGCTCGTGGCTCGCGACGAAGGCGAAGGTCTCCTCGGTGAAGGGGAGCGCCCGCAGGCGCAGCGAGTCGGTCGGCAGGCCCCGCCGGCTCAGCAGGTGCCTCGCCTCCTGGACCGCGAAGTCGGAGGAGCCGTAGGCGACCACACCGACCGGCGCTCCCGGGCCCTCGACCACGGGCCCCGGAACGTGGCGCCTCGCGGTCTCGAACTTGCGGGCCAGCCGGTCCATGTTGCGCTGGTAGTCGTCGGGACGCTCCGAGTAGGTGGCCCGCTCCGTGTGGCCCGAGCCGCGCGTAAAGAAGGCCGCGGCCGGGTTGTCGATGACGCCGGGCAGCGTCCGGTAGGCGATGCCGTCGCCGTCCACGTCCTTGTAGCGCGCGAACTCCTGGAACCGGCGGAGGTGCTCCTGGAGCTCCTCTTGCGTCCGGAGGACCTTGCCCCGGTCGATCGGCTTCTCCGGGTAGGGGAAGGGGTCGGACATCCAGTTGTTCATGCCGAGATCGAGGTCCGTCATGACGAAGACCGGCGTCTGGAACCGCTCGGCCAGATCGAAGGCCTCGATCGTCAGCTCGTAGCACTCCTGGACCGAGCCCGGGATGAGCAGGATGTGCTTGGTGTCGCCGTGGGAGAGGAAGTAGGTCGAGAGGATGTCCCCCTGCATCGTGCGCGTTGGCAACCCCGTCGAGGGTCCCACGCGCTGCACGTTCACGATGACGCACGGCACCTCGGCGTAGTAGCCGAGGCCCACGAACTCCGCCATGAGCGAGATGCCCGGACCCGAGGTCGTCGTCATGGCGCGGGCCCCCGCCCAGCCGGCTCCCAGGGCCATTCCGACCGCCGCGAGCTCGTCCTCGGCCTGCACGACGGCGCAGGTGGGCTTGCCGGTGACCGGGTCCTTGCGGTGCTTCTTCGCGTACTCGATCAACGCTTCGGCGAGCGAGGAAGAGGGGGTGATCGGATACCAGGACACCACGTTGACGCCGGCCATGACCGCGCCGATCGCGGAGGCGGCGTTGCCGTCGATGATGATCTTGCCCGCCGTCCCGTTCATCCGCTCGAGCCGGTACGGATCAGCCTTGGTCAGGTTGGCCGCGGCCCAGTCGTAGCCCCCCTGGATCGCCCGCGTGTTGATCTCGACCGCCTTCTCCTTGCCCTTGAACTGCTTGACGACGGCGCGGCGGATTTCCTCCATCTCGATGTCGAGCAGCCACGCCGCCACCCCGACGTAGATCATGTTGACCGCCAGCCGCCGCAGCTTCCCGTCGTGGACGAGCTCGAGCACGAGCTTGCCGAAGGGGACGGGATAGAAGTGGACGTCGTCGCGCAGCGACTTCAAGTTCAGGCTCTCTTCGTAGACGACGGCGGCTCCCGGGTGGACGGTCCGCACGTCCTCGTGCGCGGTCTCCGGGTTCATGCAGATCAGGACCCCGATGTCGCGCCGGCGGGCGATGAAGCCCTCCCGGGAGGCGCGGATCGTGAACCAGGTCGGCAGGCCCTGGATGTTGGAGGGGAACAGGTTCTTGCCCGAGACCGGGATGCCCATCTGGAAGATCGCCCGCATCAGGATGTTGTTCGACGACATGCTTCCGGAGCCGTTGGCGGTCGCGACGTGGATCGAGAAGTCGTTGACGACCGGACGGCGCCCGGCGGTCGACGGTGCTCTGTCTTCCAGGACGGCGGTGGACATGTCCCTCCTCTGCCGATCGGCGGCGATCGGGGCGAAAATGATACCAAACCGGAGGATTCGGAGGCGCCGCAGCCCTCCTCCATGCGTAGAATCCGCGGCCGGAGGTACCGATGCGACGTCGCCTCTTCTTCCTGCCAGCCTCTCTCTGCCTGGCCGCCTCCGCTCTTGGCGCCGAGCGGCCCTTCCGGTTCGATGACCTTTCCCGGCTCGAGCGCCTGACGGCGTTCTCGCTCTCGGCCGACGGCAAGTGGCTGGCTTATGCCGTCATGATCCCGGACGTCTCGGAGAACACCTCGCGCTCGGCGCTTTGGTTGAAGCCCGCCGGCGTCGGGCAAGCCCGAAGGCTCACCTCCGGACGGCACGAGGACACGGCGCCTTCGTTTTCA
This sequence comes from Thermoanaerobaculia bacterium, assembly GCA_050745345.1. GTDB lineage: Bacteria > Acidobacteriota > Thermoanaerobaculia > UBA5066 > Gp7-AA6 > DATBFU01. The sequence goes on along the minus strand of JBOGJK010000439.1, from coordinate 1,825 downwards.
CCCGACGGTCGGATGCTCGCGTTCCTCTCGAATCGCGAAGGGTCCCAGCAGGTCTGGACGCTCGACCTCTCGGGGGGCGAGCCGCGCCGGGCCACTTCCTTCCCGAACGACATCGCCGCCTTCCAGTGGTCGCCCGACGGGAGGTGGTTCGTCTTCACCTCCGACACCTTCCCCGACTGCTCCGACACGGCTTGCCTGGAGAAGAGGCTGAAGGACCGAGAGAAATCGAAGATCAAGGCGCGCATCGCCGAGCGCCTCCTCTACCGCCACTGGGACTCCTGGAAGGACGGGATGCGCAAGCACATCTGGAAGGTCCCGGTCGCCGGAGGGGCCGCGGCGGACCTGACGCCGGGCGACCGGGATGCCCCGGCCTACGGCGGCGACCACGACTTCCAGGTCTCGCCCGACGGCCGGGAGCTCGTCTACACGTCGAACCCGGACCAGGTCGAGGCGATCTCGACCAACGGGGATGTCTGGGTCCGTCCGTTCGACGGCTCGGGTCCAGCCGTGAACCTGACCGCCGGCAATAAGGCCTTCGACGGAACGCCGCGCTTCTCGCCGGACGGGCGCTGGATCGCGTACCGCGCGCAGAAGAGGCCGGGCTTCGAGGCGGACCGCTTCGAGCTCGTCCTCTACGACCGCGCGTCGCGGAAGGCGCGCTCCCTGACGGCCGGCTTCGACAACTGGGTGGACGAGTTCGAATGGGCGGCCGACTCGAAGTCGATCTACCTCGTATCGCATGTGGCGGCTCGAGGCAATATCTACCGGGTCGCGGTCTCTGGCGGTCCGATCCAGGAGGTCTGGAAGGGGGGCGCGGCCACCCTCGTGCGGGCGGCGCCGGATGGCCGGCGGCTCTACTTCTCGGCGAGCTCGCTGACGGAGCCGGCAGACCTCTGGAGCCTCGGCGCGGACGGCAAGGGAGCGCAGGCCGAGACGAGGTTGAACGAGGCGCTCCTCTCGGAGGCCGTCCGCGGGAAAGTGCTCGAGCGCTGGGTCCCCTCGGCCGACGGAAGGAAGCTCCAAGGGTGGCTGCTCCTGCCGCCGGGCTTCGACGCGTCGAAGAGCTACCCGGCGCTTCTCGTCGTCCATGGCGGACCGCAGACGCCTCTGGCAGACGCCTGGTCCTACCGCTGGAACCTGGCCGGCTTCGCCGGCTACGGCTACGTCGTCTATGCTCCCAATCCGCGCGGCTCGCCCGGCTTCGGCCAGAAGTTCGTCGACGAGATCAGCCAGGACTGGGGAGGGAAGGTCTACGACGACCTGATGCGGCAGGCCGACGACCTCGAATCGCTGCCCTACGTCGACAAGAAGCGCATCGGCGCGGCCGGGGCCTCCTATGGCGGCTACATGATCGCCTGGTTCGCCGGGCACACGACGCGCTTCGCGGCGCTGATCTGCCACGACGGCACGTTCGACCTGCGGTCGGCCAAGCTTGCGACGGAGGAGCTGTGGTTCCCGAACTGGGAGTTCGGCGGCATGCCCTGGGAGTCGGACCTCTACGAGAAGTGGAACCCGTTCCGTTTCGCCGACAAGTTCCGGACGCCGACCCTGGTCATCACCAACGAGAAGGACTATCGCGTTCCGTTCGAGCAGGGCCTCCAGTTCTTCACGGTGCTGCAGGTCAGGGGCGTCCCCTCGAAGCTCCTGATGTTCCCCGACGAGGGGCACTGGGTCCTGAAGCCCGGCAACGCCCTCTTCTGGCACAACGTGATGGTCGACTGGCTGGCGAAGTGGCTCGGGGGCGCACCGGCGGACGAAAGAGTGCTGGCGAGAGCGTACAGCGTGACACGGTGAACGCGGCTCACCTCGCCGAGCTGCCTTGAAG
>JBOGJK010000438.1:0-5257 GCA_050745345.1 Thermoanaerobaculia bacterium | reverse complement strand
CGGGTCCGTCGCGGCCGAGCCGGTCGATCCCATGTGGACCGACGAGATCGCCCAGGAAGTCAACGTCGTTTTCGATTTCCTGGGCCTCGAGGCGGTCGAGGTCAAGGACTCGTAGCTGCCGCCGGCGCCGCGCGGCGAACGGCTCCCCGCCTCAAGGCGTCCTAAAAAAGGGACTCCTCTGGAATCGGCCGCCCGGCCGGCGCGTTGGTAGCGTCGGGATGGTGAAGCGATGAGAAAGACGGCTCTGGCGGCCCTGGTGATTCTCTCCTCCGCGGCCCTCGCTCAGGAGAACCCGCCCGCGACACAACAGGCCCCGGTCTTCCGGGAGACGGTCGAGGTGCGCGTCATGGACCTGGACGTGGCCGTGACCGACAAGCAGGGGCGGCCCGTTTCGGACCTGACCCGGCAGGACTTCACGGTGCGGGTGGACGGCCGCCCCGTGCCGATCGACTACTTCGCGCGGGTGGACGCCGGCACGATTCACGCCCCGGACCTGTCTTCGGCCTCCCCGGACCGGGTGCTGGATGTCTACAAGAGCGGCGGCGAAGCCTTCGTTCCGCGGCATTTCCTGATCTATGTCGACTCGGGAGATCTCTCCCCCGGTCTGCGCAACCGCGCGCTCGACCAGTTGAAGGACTTCATCACGCGCCTCGGGCCGACCGACACGGCGCGCATCGTGCTCTTCGACCGGCGGCCCAAGGAGCTGACCGACTGGACGACGAGCAAGGAGACGCTGCTTGCCGCGGTGGACACGATGGAGAAGGGGGTCGGCATGTCGCGGCTGCAGAACGAGATGCAGACGCTGCGCTCGATCGACACGACGCGCTCGCGCAACAGCCGCCTGATGCTTGCCCGCACCTACGCCGACCAGGAGGCGACCGAGATCGATACGATGCTGCGGGACATGCGGGCGCAGCTCTCGACACTGTCTCCGCTGCCGGGCAAGAAGGCCTTTCTCTTCATCTCGGGGAGCCTGCCCACGCAGCCCGGCTATGACATGTACTCCTACGCCGCCGGATCGGCGTTCGGGGTCGGGAGTGTGGCGGCGGTCGACACCCGCCGGGTGAACCTCGAGATCGAAGGCCTGGCGAAGCTCGCCAATGCCGACGAGGTCACCTTTTACACGATCGACGCCAAGGGACTCACGGGAGAGGGCGGCGGCGCGGCCAACGACGACCCGCTCGCCTTCCGGCCCGGCGTTGCCTTCTTCGCGCGGCAGAACGCGCAGTCGGGGATGCTGACACTCGCGCACGACACCGGGGGCATCGCGCTCATCAACACGAACGACTTCCAGAAGGGCCTCGGCCAGATCTACCAGGACGCCTCGACCTACTACTCGGTCGGCGTCAACCTCGCGAGCCTGCAGGGCGCCGGGTACCGGAACATCCAGGTGGCCGTGAACCGGCCGGGACTGGACGTCCGCTACCGCCGCGGCTACGCGACCAAGTCCAACGACGACCGCGTGCGCGACATCACGCGCGCGGCGCTGAAGACCAGCGTGTCCTACGACTCCTTTCCCGTGAAGCTCCAGATCGGCGCTTCCGCCAAGTCGAAGAAGCAGTACGACCAGCCCCTGACCGTGCTCCTGCCCGCCTCGGCACTGACGTTCCTGCCCGAAGGGGACACGTCGAAGGCCATCGCGGAGATCTACGTCGGGGTCGCGGACGACAAGGGCCGGACCAGCGAGATCGGCAAGGAGGTGGCCACCTTCACGCAGCCGAGGGAGGGGGCCGCCGACGCCGCGCTCGCCTATCCGATCACGCTGCAGATGCGCAAAGGCAACTCCCGCATCGTCGTCAACGTGCGCGACCAGGCGACGGGCCGGATGGGAACCGCCCGCGCCGACGTGCACGTCGAGTAGACGGAAGACCTAAGACGGTAGACGGAAGACGGTAGACGGAAGACGGTAGACGGAGACGAACGAGACGCAGGTTTCGTCTCTCGTCTGCCGTCTCCCGTCTCCCGCTTTAGGGGCGAAGCCGGAAGTCCGCGGACCGCAGCACGTACTCCGCCGCGGGAGCGCCTCCGTCGCGCACCAGCACATAGAGGCGGTAGTCTCCGGGAGTGAGCCCGCCGAGCGGCAGCTCGAAGCCCGACAGGTAGCGGCCCTCGGCGAGCCGCTCGGGCTGCGCCGGAAACGGTGGGCGCCCCGCGATCGGCTCGGTCCCACGCCGCAGCCGCATCTCCAGCGTGACACCCTCGGGCTGCCGGGAGTTGGCGAGTTCCAGGAAGAACCAGAGGCTCTCCGACCTGGAGAAGGTCGCATCCGCACGGGGGGGCAGGAGCGCCCGCCCGATCGCGAAGGGGGAGACCTCGCCCGGAACTCGGCCCGCCGGCCCGCGCGTGAGCAACAGCGAAGAGACCGCGAACCCCGAGTCGAGGTCGGAGACCGAGAGCCTGACCGAGGCCGAGGCGACCGACCGGGCCGCGCTCCCTTCGGTCACCGCGAAGGCCGCCTCGTAGGTGCCCGGCGGCAGCTGCAGCCGGCGCAAGACGACCTCGCCCGGATCCGCCGGAGAGAAGGCGCCCGAGGACTCGACCGGCTCCGAGATCGAAGCGATCTCCTCTCCCCCCTCCTCCTTTCGGACGATCCCGTGCAGGAAGCGCTTCCCCGTTCCCGGCGCGGGAGGAAGGTAGAACCAGACCAGAGTCTCCGCCTCCCCGGTTTCCCCCCACAGCACGGCCTCTCCGAAGACCGACTCCCCGGACCGAGTAGAGAAGGGCGCCTTCTCGAGCACCGACAGCACCGCCGGCTCCAGGATGGCGCGGGGCAGGCGCGCAACCGCCGGCTCGACGACCGGCGGCCTGGCCGGCGCGATCAGGTCCGGGTTGACGATCGACTTGCGCGCCAGACGCTCGCGCATCTTCTTGACGAGGCCGGGGCTCTGCACGGCGTCGGAGCGCCGGCTGGGCTCGAGGATCAGCTGCACCTCGAAGGAGGGCAGCTCCAGGGCCTCGAGGATCTCCGGGGTGCGGTCCCGATCGTAGATCCAGAGGGAGAGCGTCTCGTTGCCCTCGAAGCCCCCGACGTTGGATCCGGGCAGCCGGGGGTTCGAAGGCGGAGTCGCGTGCCGGTCGCGCACCCGCGCGGGACTGCCGAAGACGATGAAGACGAACCCGCGGGCCGTGCGGGAGCCGATCCGGTCTTCGATCCCGAAGCGCTGGTCGGCGGTCCGGATCCTCCCGAGGACCATCTCGCGGAACTCGTTCGGCTCGGTGCCGGGAGTGGGGTCGCGCTTCAACCAGTAGCGCTCGCGGAATGCGCCCCGCGAGTCGCGCGAGTCGAGCGCCTTCCACTCGGCGCGCTCTTCCTCGGTCAGGAAGTACGCCTCCGACGAGTCGGCCCAGTCTTCGCTGTCGCTCGACGGCCAGTCCGCGGCGGCCGCGGCGGCCGCCGCCAGGGCCAGCACCGAGGCCGCCCGCCGGAAGCTGCCCCACATTGTTCGGATTCTCCCTCCGGGCTTTCCGAAAAACAAAGGGCCCCCCGCGGGGCCCTCTTCCTGGACGTGGCTGCGAGATCCCCTAGAACCGCACCAGGCCGGTGAACCGGTAGCCGCGCGGCGCCTGCTGCGCGGTCCGGGAGGTCGGCACGCCGTAGTTTGCGTCCGGCACGAGCCGGATCCCGTTGCTGCGGACCGTTTCCTGCTTGTTGGTGAGGTTGAAGATCTCCGCCTTGAAGCCGAGCTCGATCGGCCCGCCGATCAGCCAGGTCGAGCCCGAGCCGAACGGCTTGAAGGTCGTCTCGACGGCGACGTCAATCTGGTAGGTGCTGGGCAGCCGGTCCGTGCCGCGCGGCGCGTAGAAGTAGCTCGGCTGGCTGCCGTCCGGGAAGACGAAGAGGCGCTGCGGCTGGTAGGGCAGACCGAAGAAGTAGCTGAACCCGGGGGCCGCCGTCACGTTCATGAACGGCAGCGAGTACGTGTAGGCGATGAAGAGGTTCAGGACGTGCGTCCGGTCGTAGGGCGCGACACCGAAGCGGTTGGTTTCGGCGGCCTGATTGCAGTTGATCCGGCCCACGCCCGTCACGTTGCAGTTGTTGTCCGGGAAGTCGAAGAGCTGCGAGGTGAAGTCGCTGAACTGGTTCCCGTAGCCGCGGGAGAGCGTGTAGTTGATCACGGACTGCCAGTTGCCCGAGAAGCGCTTCTCGAAGGTCAGCTCGATCGCCTTGTAGGAGCGCTTGGCTTCCTGGTCGCTGAAGTTCTCGGGTGTCAGCAGCAGGTTCCCCTCATCGTCGAAGTTCCTCGCGTCGTCGATCAGGTTGTACCACTTGCGGTAGATGCCGCGAATCCCGAACGCCATCGTCGAGCCGACCTGCTGCTGGAAGGCGATGTTGAACTCGTCCGTGTACGAGGGCTCAAGATTCTCGTTGACCGGTTGCGAGTTTCCGCCCGCGCGGATCGAGTCGGCGAACTCCCAGGCGGAGCCGTTCCAGATGAAGATGTCGCGGTTGGTCTGGACGGGCACGCCCGCGAAGACGGAGTCCGCGATCGCCTGAATGACGAACTGATAGTAGCGGCCGTAGGCGAGCGACGCGAGGGTCTTGCCGTTGCCCATCACGTCGAAGGCGGCCGAGAGGCGCGGCGAGACTCTGGTCGAGTCGAGGACGGTCAATCCCAGGTCGCTCTCCGTCGTCTGCTTTTCGACGCGCGCGCCGAGGTTCATGGAGACGCGTCCGGCCTCCAACTTCTCCAGGGCGTAGAAGCCCCAGATCTTGCCTCGGGAGGTCGTGGGCACGGGCTCCGTCAGCCGGTCCCACTCGTCTCCCACCTGGAAATCCTGGTTCTGGCCCAGCGCCGGGTTGAAGTTCTGGACGAAGAAGATCTCGTTGTTCGGATAGGTGAAGGAGGCGAGCGACTTCAAGATCTGATAGTCGACACCGGCCTTGAACTGCGCGGCGTTGCCGAAGAGCTCGTGGTAGACGGAAGCGGAGAGGTTGGCCTGCGTACGCGGGCGCTCGACGATGCCGTCGAAGGTCGCGCCGTTCCAGAAGAGCCCTTCGTTCAAATCTAGGAAGGGGCTGCCATGGCCCTCGAAGGGCCGGACGGCGATATACGTCCCGCCGCCATTTCTGGCCCAGGCGGCTTCGGCAGCAACGCGGGAGCCGAAGACACCCGACCACCGGATCTGCCCGGTGCAGCCGAAGCCGGGGCACTGGGCCTGGTCCTGCTGCGTCAGCGCCGCGCGGTCAGCGGAGGCGGCCCAGTAGTCGATGACGAAGCCCGTGATCGGCTCGCTGTTGAACTGGGCAGTGAGGAGC
>JBOGJK010000437.1:0-8482 GCA_050745345.1 Thermoanaerobaculia bacterium | reverse complement strand
ATCTCAGTCCTCGTCTTCGTACGATTGACGATTCACGATTTTCGATTTACGCCCTGCGCCCGCACGCGCGCGTACTCCTCGAGGTCCTTGTCCCCGCGGCCGGAGAGGTTGACGAGGACCCAGCGGTCTCGCGCCATTCTTCGAGCGAGCTTCATCGCGAAGGCGACGGCGTGCGCGCTCTCGAGGGCCGGGACGATGCCTTCGGCCCGCGAGAGGGCTTCGAAGGCCCGGATCGCCTCGCCGTCGGACACCGCGACGTAGCGCACGCGGCCGAGGTCCCGCAAGTACGCGTGCTCGGGACCGACCGCCGGATAGTCGAGGCCCGCGGCGACCGAATGCGTCGGCAGCACGCGGCCGGCTGCGTCCTGCAGCAGCATCGTCAGGGTTCCGTGCAGCACCCCCGGCGAGCCGCCCGAGAAACGCGCGGCGTGGTGGCCGCGGCCCGGGCCGCGTCCGCCCGCCTCGACGCCGTAGAGCTTCGTTTCGGTGTCGAGGAACGCGGAGAAGAGCCCGATGGCGTTGGAGCCGCCGCCCACGCACGCCACGGCGGCGTCGGGCTCGCGGCCGGCCAGCCTTCGGAACTGCGCGCGGGCCTCGCGTCCGATCACCGACTGAAACTGGCGCACGATCGCGGGGTACGGGTGGGGCCCGAGCGCCGATCCGAGCACGTAGTGCGTCGTCGCGACGTTTTCGGTCCAGTCGCGCATCGCCTCGCTGATGGCGTCCTTCAGAGTCTTCGAGCCGGAATCCACCGGCGCGACTTCCGCGCCGAGCAGACGCATCCGCAGGACGTTGGGCGCCTGGCGCGCCATGTCGACCGAGCCCATATAAACGCGGCAGGGCAGGCCGAGCCGGGCCGCCGCCGCCGCGGTCGCGACCCCGTGCTGCCCCGCGCCGGTCTCCGCCACGAGGCGGGTCTTTCCCATGCGGCGGGCGAGCAGCGCCTGGCCGAGGGCGTTGTTCAGCTTGTGCGCTCCGGTGTGGAGCAGGTCCTCGCGCTTCAACGCGATCTGCGCCCCGCCCGCCCTCTCGGACAGCCGGCCCGCCACCGTGATCGGCGTCGGCCGCCCGGCATAGGTCCGCAGCAGCTCTCCGAGCTCCTCGCGGAAGCGCCGGTCGCCGTGCCACCGCTCGAACGCAGTCTCGAGCTCCGCAAGCGGCGCCATGAGCGTCTCCGGCGCGAACCGGCCGCCGTAGACGCCGAAGTAACCTTTGTGGCGCTTCATCCAGGCGCCGTCTCCAGCGACTGTTTCGGTGACGAGAACAGAAGCCGGAAGACGGTAGACGGGAGACGGGAGACGGAGCGACTGCCGTATCTCAGCATCTTCTCCTGTCCGCCGTCTCTCGGCCTCCTCGTCCAGGACCCAGACGGTAAACAGAGCGAGTGTCGCGTCTTTTCATCGTCTCCCGTCTCCCGTTTCCCGTCTCCCGTCCTCTGCGTCCGCCTCCCGGACCGCCTGGAAGAAGCGGCGCAGCTTCTCCGGGTCCTTGACCCCCGGAGCGCTCTCGATGCCCGAGGCCACGTCCACGCCCCACGGGCGCACGCGCCGCACGGCCCCGGCGACGTTGCCGGGATCCAGGCCCCCGGCGAGCAGAACGGGCAGCCCGAAGTCCCTGCCGGCGACGACACCCCAGTCGAAAGGCTTCCCCGTCCCTCCGGCCTGGCGCGCCGCGAGCGTGTCGAAGAGGAGCGCCCGGCAGCGCGCGAGAAGCCCCGGCGCCGGAAGCTCCACGCCTCCCGATCCCACCTTCGCCACGGCGATCACGGGGAGGGAAAGTGCGTCGAGGTCCTCCGGGCGCAGGGGCCGGTGAAGCTGAACGAGATCGAGGCGCGCCCGCAGGACGGCCTCCCGGATCGCGCGGGCATCCTCGGACACGAAGACGCCGACGCGAAGGACGCCCGCCGGGACCGCCTCCGAGAGCCGGCGCGAGGCCTCGAGCGGAACGCGGCGGGGAGACCCCTCGGCGAAGTTGAATCCGACCCAGGCCGCGCCCAGGGCGCCTGCCAGCGCGACGTCTTGCGCCCGCGTCAGGCCGCAGATCTTGACGGCGGTCATCGCCGCAGGTCCCGCAGCGCCTCCTCGGGATCTTCCGCGGAGAGAAGTGTCTCTCCCACGAGGAAGGCCTCGTAGCCCGCGGCCGCCAGCCGCGCGATGTCCTCCCGCGTCCGGATGCCGCTCTCGGCCAGCCGCACCGGTCCTGCCGGGATCGCCGCGGCGAGCTTCTCCACGGCGGAAAGGTCGGTCGAGAAGTCCGAGAGGTTCCGGGCGTTGACGCCGAGCACCTCCGGGCCGACGGCCGCGGCGCGCGCGATCTCCTCGGCACCGTGCGCTTCGACGACCGCCGCGAGGCCGCGCTGGCGCGCCCCTTCGCGAAACCGCGCGAGGTCCGAATCGGAGAGGGCTCGCACGATCAGCAGCACGGCGTCCGCGCCCAGCGAGAGCGCGAAGTCGAGCTGCCCCTCCGACACGACGAAGTCCTTCATCAGGACCGGCAGCCCGGAGATGCGCTTGGCTCGCGGGAGCCAGTCCGGCCTGCCGCCGAAGTGGTCCTCCTCGATGACGACCGAAAGCGCCGCGGCGCGCCCCCGCCGGTAGGCGAGAGCGACCGTCTCGAGTCTCCCGTCGGCGTCGGGCAGGATCTCGCCCGAGGAGGGGGACCGGCGCTTGATCTCGGCGAGGATGCGCACGCCCGGCTCCCGCAGCGCCTGGACGAAGGCCGGCCCGTCGGACGGGCGCGGCGGCGGCGGCGCCGACGGCGCATACTCGCCCCGCTCGAGCCGGGCGCGCTTGTCGGCGAGGATCTTTTCGAGCAGGTCGCCGCTCATGCCGGCACCGATGCCTCGCGCAGCGCCTCGAAGCTCGCTCGGGCCGCCCCGCTCTCGACCGCGTGCCGGGCGCGCTCGTAGCCGTCCGAGAGGCCGGAGGCCCTCCCCTCGACGACCAGGCCCAGAGCGGCGTTGAGCAGGGTCGCCTCGCGCCGCGCCCCTTTCTCGCCCTCCAGGATCGCGACGAGCATCCGCGCGTTCTCTCCCGCGTCGCCGCCCGCGAGCTCCTCCAGCGCGACCCTCCGCTGCGGGACCTCGGCGGGAGCGTAGCGCCACGGCCGTGTCCACCCTTCGCGCACCTCGACGCCGAAGGCGGGGACGCCGGGGACGAGCTCGTCCAGGCCGTTCTCCACGTGGAAGACGATTGCCCGCTCGGCGCCGAGGCTCGCCAGCGCGTCGGCGAGCAGCCGCACCAGCTCCGGCCGCCCGACGCCGATCATCTGGCGCGTGGCGCGTGCGGGGTTGGCCAGAGGGCCCAGGGCGTTGAAGATCGTGCGGATGCCGAGCTCCCGCCGCACGGTCCCAAGCTCCTTCATGGCGGGGTGAAAGGAAGGGGCGAAGAGAAAGACAAGACCCACCTCGTCGAGAATGCGGCCCGCCGCGGCCGGATCGAGTTCCACGGCCACGCCGCAGGCGGCGAGCACGTCGGCCGAGCCGACCCGCGAGGTGATCGAGCGGTTCCCGTGCTTGGCGACGGAGGCGCCGGCGCCCGCGGCGACGATCGCGGCCGCCGTCGAGAGGTTGAAGAGGTCGCGTCCGAGGCCCCCGGGCCCGCACGTGTCGAGCAGCGGCGCCCTCCGGCTCTCGACGGGGCGCATGCGCGCCCGCAGCGCGGCCACGGCGCCCGCGATCTCTTCCGCCGTTTCGCCGCGAGTGGCAATCCCCAGCAGGATCGCCCCCTTCTGCGCCTCGGTGGCCTTCCCGTCCATCAGGTCGAGAAAGACCTCCTCCGCGAGCGCGCGCCCGAGGGGACGGCGCGAGGCGACGGTCTTGAGCGCCTCGGCCACGCGCGGGGTCAGGCGGTCCCTCCCCGCGAGAGCGCGACGAAGTTCGCGAGCAGCCTCTCCCCCTCCGGCGTCAGCACGGATTCGGGATGGAACTGCACGCCGTGAACCGGCCGGCTCCGATGCGAAAGCCCCATGACGAGGCCCTCCTCGCTGCGCGCGGTCACACGAAGCTCCCCTGGCAGCCCCTCTTCCCGCACCACGAGCGAATGGTATCGCGCCGCTTCGAAGGGGTTCGAAAGGCCCGCGAAGAGGCCGCTCCCGTCATGCGTGACGCGGGAGCTCTTGCCGTGGCGCGGCAACGCACGCTCGACGGTCCCCCCGTGGAGCGCGCCGATCGCCTGATGGCCCAGACACACGCCGAGCAGCGGGATGCCGTGTCGCTCGGCGGCGGCGATCATCTCCATCGAGCGGCCCGCCTGCTCCGGACGCCCCGGCCCCGGCGAGATCACGATCGACGCCGGACGCCGGGCCGCGACCGCCTCCGGATCGAAGCGGTCGTTGCGCGCGACTTCGACCTCCGGGTCCAGCCGCCCCAGCGCCTGGACCAGGTTCCAGGTGAAGGAGTCGTAGTTGTCTACGACGAAGATCATGATTCGTGAGACGGGAGACGGGAGACGGGAGACGAACGGCCCGGCCTCGACGTTGCCCGGGCTTCGGACCAGCTTCGGGCGATGTCGACGGCGCGGAAGAGGGCCTCGGCCTTGCTCTCCGCCTCGCGGTACTCCTTCTCGGGGACCGAGTCGGCGACGATGCCGGCGCCCGCCTGGACCCGGCAGATCTCCCCTTCGACCACGCCGGCGCGGATCGCGATCGCCATGTCCAGGTTTCCCGCGTGGTCGAGGTAGCCCACCGCGCCGCCGTAGACGCCGCGCCGCGCCCCCTCCCAGGCGTCGATCAGCTCCATGGCGCGGATCTTCGGGGCGCCCGTGAGGGTGCCCGCTGGGAAGCAGGCCGCCAGCGCGTCGGCGGCGGTCTTGCCCTGGGCGAGCCGGCCCGAGACCTCGGAGACCAGGTGCTGCACGTGGGAGTACTTCTCGACACCCGCGTAGCGGGAGACGCGCACGCTGCCGATCTCGCAGACACGGCCGAGGTCGTTGCGCGCCAGGTCGACCAGCATGACGTGCTCCGCCCGCTCCTTCGGGTCCGAGAGCAGCGCCTCTTCCAGCACCGCGTCCTCCTCGGGAGAGGCGCCGCGCGGCGCGGTCCCGGCGATGGGCCGCGTGGAGACTTCCCGCCCCCGGCAGCGCACCAGCATCTCGGGAGAGGCGCCGAAGATGGCCGCCTCCCGGGTCTCCAGATAGAAGAGATAGGGGGAGGGATTCAGAGCGCGCAGCGCCCGGTAGGCATCGAAGGGGTCCGCCGCGAGCGGCGAAGTCCAGCGCTGCGAGAGCACGACCTGGTAGACCTCGCCCGAGAGGATCGCCTCCCTGGCGCGCTCGACGTTGGCGAGAAACTCCTCGCGCGAGAGAAGCGTCTTCCACCCTTGCGCGTCCCCGCGACCGGCCGTTTCGGGCAGCGGCCTCGCGGTGCCCTCCGGCCCCGCGCGCAGGAAGGCCTCGAGACGGTCGAGGCGCTCGATCGCCGCCTCGACCTCCCGCTCTTCCTCTCCCGGCCGCTTCGGCTCGATCTCCGTCAGCAGCAGAAGCCGCTGCCGCGCATGATCGAACGCGATGGCGGCGTCGAAGAGGAGGAAGAGCCCGTCCGGGAGCTTTCCTTCCCGGGGATGGCGGTCCGGGACCGCCTCGAAGAGCCGGACCGCATCGTAGCCGAGGAAGCCGACGGCCCCGCCCGAGAAGGATGGTAGGTCCGGATCGGCTTCGAACGCCGGCCGCGAGACCAGACGCTCGAGGGCCCGGAGCGGCGCCTCCTCGTGGCGCTCGGAGTGCCAGCCGTGCGCGACGCGCCAGCCCTCCCCGGAGATCTCGAACCGCGCCTGCGGACCGCAGCCGAGAAACGTGTAGCGCCCGGCCGTCTCCCCCCCTTCCACACTCTCGAGCAGGAAGCACTCCCGCCCCGACCGCCGCATCCGCTGGAGCAGAGCGACCGGCGTGACCGTGTCCGAGACGAAGGCGCGCGCCACGGGCACCACACGGCCGACCTTCGCCCGGGAGGCGAAACGCCGCTTTTCGACCTCGCGCGGGGTCACCGCGCCTCCCCGATCAGGCGCTCGACTTCCTCGAGAGTGGCGTCCTGGACGCCGAAGAGGCGCGCCTGCCGGACGGCCTGCGCGGCGAACATCCGGACCCCCTCGACGGTCGGGCAGCGCGCGGCGCGCGCGGCGGCGACCGTCGCCGTCGGCCTGCCGTCCCGTCTGTAGACGCAGTCGAAGACGAGCGGGCGCTGTTGGAGGATCTCCTTCGGAAAGGCGGGCGGGTCTTCCGGCCGGGACCCGAGCGGCGTCGCGTTGAGGTACAGATCCGCCTCGGTCGCGGGCAGGTCCGCCAGCGCGAGCGAGTCCACGTGCAGCTCCTCGGCCAGCGCGTCGGCCGCCTCGTCGCGCCGCCCGGCGACTAGGACCTCGTAGCCGAGCCTGCGCGCCGCGACGATCGCGGCCCGGGCCGCGCCCCCCGTCCCGAGGATCACGGCCGTCCTTCCCTCTCCCGTGTCGTGGTCGGCCAGCGGATCGAAGACTCCGTCGACGTCGGTGTTGTCGGCGCGCCAGAGGCCGCGCGAGCGAACGAGGGTGTTCGCCGCTTTCGTTGCCCGCACCTCCTCGGAGCCCGGGGCCGAGCCCGCGGCGGCGAGCTTCCAGGGCTGCGTGACGGAGAAACCGCAAAAAGGAGGGTCGAACTCGAGCCCCGGCAGGCGCGCTCGCTCCCAGTCGGCGACCGGAAGCGGCAGGTAGAGGCGTGGCAGATCGCGCGCGCGAAAGAGCGCGTTGTGGAGCGCGGGGGAAAGCGAGCCCGCGACGTCCGTCCCGACGATGCCGAAGAGGGCCTCGATCCTTCGGGACCGCTCCACCGCGTACGTGTCGAAGAGATCTCGCAGAGGGATCTGGCCCGCCGCGGTCGGCGCCTCCACGGGACCGTAGACGAGCGCCGCGCCCCAGAGCGCCGAGAGCACGCGCCCCGGGGGGCTCGCCGGCCCCATCGGAAAGACCGCGGTCGAATCACTCCGGTGCCGGGCCTGGATCGAGGCGACCGAGAGGCTCGCCGGCAGGTCCGCGGCGCCGCACACGAGCTTGGCCGCCCGCGCGCCGGAGGCGAGCATCGCGCGCAGCAGTCCGTCCGGATCCGGCGGAACCGAGAAGGGCGAGTGGCGCGACACGATCACGCGCCGGCGGTCGGGCAGCTGTGTTGCGTCGTCGAGCAGGCCGCTCGCGTGCTCGACATCCACCGTGACCCCCGCGGCGTACGCTCCGCGCACGAGCCGCCGGTACTCCCCGGCCGGGCCCGCGAAGTCTCCCCCCTCGGCGCGCGTGCGCCAGGTGACGATCACGGGACGCGGATCGAGATCGAGGAGCTTCTCCGCCGGGATCTCGTCGTTCGCGTGGTCGAGGCGCATCTCGATCGCCGTCGCCTTCTGCGAGACGAGCGCCACCAGCCGCCGCGCGTCGGCGAGGTCCCGCGGCGCAAGCGACGCGACGTAGGCCGGAAGCGGAAGAATCCTTTCGCTCAAAACGAAAACCCCCGAGCCCGTCCGGGCCGGGGGTTCCATTCTGACGCTTTCCGATTCGCCCCGCCCGAACGAATCCGGCAGGGCGCAGGCGGCCCTACCGGTTCCCCTCCCGCCACCACCAGACTCGAGCCGCGCGGCGAACGATCATGGGGACGGGATCATCCTGCCCGGGAACGATCCTGTCAAGGCGGCTCGGCCGGCGTGGCGGCCGGCTGCGGCGTCTCGACGGGCCTCGGTGTGGGACGGAGACTCCCCGTCGCGAAGGAAAGCGGCAGGACGAGGCCCGAGCCCGGCGCATCGACGGTCCCTTCGAACCGGATCTCCATGCCTCCGTCCGCCGCGCGGTAGCGGTACGAGGCACCGGGACAGATGGCGGACCCATCGTCGAGCAGCTTCTTCGGCCACCGCCCATCGCGGGAGCCCGCCTTCTCCAGACGGAGCTGGAGGATCTTGAGCGTCAGCTCGCGGTCGATCAGCAGGCGCGTGGCCTTGCGAAGAGTCTCGGTCAGATTCGGGAGAGTCATTTCCTTGAAGATGTCCGCCGCAGCCTCGGCGCCGGGATCCCGATACTTCTTGAATTCCTCCGCCGCGGGCCGCCAGATCTCGTCGGCAGATAGCTTGGAGGCCTCGCAGGGGGAGATCTTGCGCAACCGGTCGGCAGCGGCGGCCCAGGCGCGAGCGTGGACCGCGGAAAACGAGCCCGGGAGGGGTTCCGGCTCCATTCCCCTGGGGCGGCCCCAGCGAGGCTCGTTTGCGAACGCGTCGAGCACGAGCCCCCACGGCTCGTCTCCCGCGAATCGGCTCATCCACGCGACCGAGGGCTCCTTCATCTTCCGCAGGGCGCCGGCCATGTACCTCCCGTTCGCGGTCGCGATGATCTGGGACATCATGTCGGGCCGCCCGGCGATCGAGCGATCCAGGGACCAGGCCGCCTCGAGCAGCCCTTCCGCCTCGATGGGACTCCCCGACCGCTCCTCCAGGAGAGCGACGGTCAGGAGGACTCTTTCGAGCCGGATCAGCGGGAGAACCT